>DHBY01000051.1:14695-16152 GCA_002398845.1 Firmicutes bacterium UBA4916
CCTTTAGTAATAACAACAATATCTGCTGATTTAAGCATAGGTCCTATTTTTTTAGGTGTATTTATTCCAGATAGATTATCTATAACACAAACAGATTTAATATCCCTTATATAAGGAGAACATCTATTGCATAATCCAGCAGATTCTGTAATCAATAAATCCAAGTCCCTATCTATACCCCATTCCACTACTTCTTCAATATTGGATACAAAGTAATGATCTGGGCAAAGGGAACCTGAT
This sequence comes from Firmicutes bacterium UBA4916, assembly GCA_002398845.1. Taxonomy (GTDB): domain Bacteria; phylum Bacillota; class Clostridia; order Tissierellales; family Tepidimicrobiaceae; genus Mt11. The sequence continues at coordinate 14,936 of DHBY01000051.1, forward strand.
AGTCCTTTCTTTACAGGTACCCCTGCTTTTTCATAGAGAATATCATCATCTGTATATAGACAATCAAATTTAACTACCCCCACAGAAATATCCCTTTTTTTCAAAGCTTCTATTACTTTTAAAATAATCGATGTCTTCCCCGATGAAGGGGGACCTGAAAATGTAACTAAATTCATATCAATTCCTCCTAAATAGATTGGTCAAATATTCTTTCACATTTCTTAATCAGTCTTCCTATATCATTTTCTTGAATATAGTCCCATCCTAACCACATATATTTTTGGTCCTTTGATATCTCATTATCTACCTCCGGATTAGTGCTTGGAAATCTTCCATTGTGGGATAGTATCCCTCCTACTTCCTTTGATGAAAATAAATCCACAAAAGGTTTTAGCTTATCCCTCTTGGATTTTTTTGATAGTAAAAATATTGGGCTAATAATAGCACCATCCTCTGGCCATACTGCCACCATAGGGCCACCATTTTGAGTCATTTTGGTAAAGAAATAGGGCATAATGGTTACTGTTGGTCTTTCTGCTCTCCTATAAGATTTTACCATTTCAGAAGGATGCATACCCTTTGACATAGACTTCCTTAAGTTTATAATCCCTTCTTCCCCATATCTTTTATAGATATTTAACAGTATAGCATTAAATAAATCAAAGTCCCCAACAGGTAAACTTACCGAATCCTCAAATTCCTTTTTAAAAATATCTTCCCAACTTTTAGGCATATTCCTTCCTTTTAATTCCTCTGTATTTACAAGAAATACTGCTGGAACTACTCCAATTATTGAATATTCCCTATTAGGGTCTATTAAACTTATATACTCATTGTCAAAATCCTCATTTAATCTATCAAAATCCACCATATCTTCAAAGATACCTTTGGACTTAAATTTACCCATTAGTTTATCATCAAAGAATAGATCAAAACCTGCAGATATGAATATATCAGATAATTCTTCTTGAGACTCTGCTTTTTCTATATCCTCCTTTATCCAATCCACTCCTCCTGAAGCCGATTTAAGTTTATAATCAACAGTAAGATTAAGTTTATCCCCATTTTCCTCCATCCACTTATTAAAGGCATCCATTAAGGGAATTCTTACGGGGCAAGGAAGAACGCCATCAATCTTTATATCTGCCCCTTGAATTTTTGTTTGGGCTATTAAAGATTCATCTACAGATTTTCTATTTTGCTCTACTGCTTCTATA
>DHBY01000045.1 GCA_002398845.1 Firmicutes bacterium UBA4916
ATTTCAGTTGGATACATTATAGTTGGTACGATTTGCTTAGCATCAACTCCATATACATAAGTATCATGAAGTAATCCTTGAGTTTGAAGCATTTGAACATATCCTACCTTTGGTAGATTTGGATATTTCTTTATACCTTCTAAGAAAGGTTCTACTTCATATACTTCAACCTTATCTGGTGTTACTGCTTTAGCTGTTTCTGCAAGGTAAGCTGCTGCTTTAAATCCAGCAAATCTTACAGCTTTTTCATGGTCATGTTGTTTTAATCCATCGATTGGTTCACATTTTAATACTACGTTTATAGTTTTGGAGAATGGAGTATAGTCTGCTCCAGGTCCTTTCATATCTACAATACCTTCTTGGAAACCTACTATTTTACCAGTTGTCATTACTGTACAACCTTTTAAAACATTAGTCTTTCCTGAACCTACAACATCAACCTTTGATAATATCCCTGGGAAAACTCCTCCTTGACCTTCAACCTTAACTCTTGGTTCAACAACATCCTTTACAGGAGTAATTCTTACACTTTCGCCAGGTCTTGCAATATCTACGTCTACTTCTTTAAGGTGCTCATCTTCTTTTATTAAGGCAATCAACTCTTCTTTATTTACATAAAGCACCCCACTATCAAATTTGGTTTCTTTACCAAATTGAACGTCATTAATAAGCACTTGGCCTAATTCAAGACGCATATAGTTCACCTCCCCTTATTTTTAAAACTATATATCTTAATTTTAGGCAAATCCTAAAATTAAAATCAACTATGCATACTTCTTAATCATTTCTTCTACACTTGATGGTGTAGCATCTTCTTTAATTTTTTCATCTATCTTTTCTCCACCATGGTATATGGCGATTACTGGTAGTCCCATTACTTTTTGTCCTATAGCCAATCTTCTAGCTTTTGTTATATCTAATGAAGCGAATTTAACTTTATCACCATATGTTTTTTCTAATTCATGAACATGAGGCATTAATGCTTTACATGGTTCACATGTTGGTCCCCAAAAATCTACTAAAACATATCCTTCTGCCTTTAAAACTTCTTCTTCAAAATTTTCCTTAGTTAATTCTATCATAATTATCCCTCCTAAAATTATTTTTAAACATCAAATACTTCATTGATGTATTTTTCAGCTTGAACTGCTGCAATAGCACCATCTGAAGTTGCAGTTACTACTTGCCTTAAAGATTTAACTCTGCAATCTCCTGCTGCAAATACCCCAGGTACATTGGTCTTCATATTGTCATCTGTTGGAATATAGCCTCTTTCTAATTTGACTTTTCCTTCAAATAATTTAGTAGCTGGAGTAAATCCTATAAATACAAATATACCAAAGGTTCCATCATCTTCATCTGCATGAATTTCTGTTGTTTCACCAGTCTTGACATTTTTAACTACCATTGATTCTACTAGGCCATCACCTTTTACTTCTTCAACTACAGAATCCCACATGAAATTCATCTTTTTATTTTTAAAAGCTTTCTCTTGAATTGATTTTGCAGCTCTTAGTTCATCTCTTCTATGAATTACAGTTACTTTTCTTGCAAATTTAGTCAAATACATTCCTTCTTCTACTGCTGTATCTCCGCCACCTACTACAAATACTTCCATATCTTCAAAGAAAGCAGCATCACATGTTGCACAGTAAGAAACTCCTCTACCAATTAATTCTTTTTCTCCAGGACATCCTATTGGCCTTGGTTTAGCACCTGTTGCTATTATTACAGTTTTGGCTTGGTATTCTTTTTTCTCACCTTTTAAAACTTTGATTTTTCCTTCAAGTTCTACATCTTTAATTGTATCAAATGTTTTTTCTGCTCCAAATTCTTTTGCTTGTTCAACCATTCTAGCTATTAATGATGGTCCAGATGCATTTTCTACAGAGCCTGGGTAGTTTGCAACTTCATCTGTTGTAACAATTTGTCCACCAGCTTTTTCTTTTTCAATGATAAGGGTTTTTAATCTAGCTCTTGATGCATATAATCCTGCTGCTAAACCTGCAGGGCCTTCTCCTATAATGATAACATCATAAATTTCTGACATTTTTTCTCCTCCTTTGGATATAATTATTGTGTTGACAACCTATATAGTTATATTTCACAAATATATCGATAATATTCTCAAAGAACAAAATAAAGTTGTAACACAATTTAATGACAAGTTTAGTTTTTGATCGCATTTTAAAATTAAATATGTAATGCCTTCTTCTATTCTTAGGAAAAGATTATTATCACTCTTATATAGCCTTACCTTAATGATAATAAAGTTTTTATAATAAAACAAGTTATTTTTTGTAGATAATACTCATACAATAATATTTTACCCATAAAATATTATTTTAAAATTAAATAAAAAAACAGAATAGAAGGAAACATTTGCAATGCCCTCTACTCTGTTTCATAACCTGAGAGTTTCCCCATACAAATGGATTGCTCCTTCGGTGCTTGCGCTTTTCAGAGTTTCGTCTAAATACGGTCCTTCTGCCTGAGATCATCATTATAGAACGGCAAATTCTACAACTTATTCCTTCGGCGCTAAATTAATTAGTCTCTCCCGCACTTTTCATCCGAAAACAATTAATTTGTTTGATAATTTTTTCACACTTCACTCACATTATAATATATAATACTAATTAAGACAATACCTTTTATAAATTTATTTTATAATATTTTAATTTATTGTTCCTTCAACTGGTCTAAAACATAAAGAGAAATATTAGATGAATGGTCAGATACTCTTTCTAGATTACTTAATAAATCTAAAAATATTACCCCAGAGCTTGGCTGACATAATAATTTGTTTAACCTATCTATATGGTTAGTCCTATACTCTCTTTCCAAAACATCCACTTCTTCTTCAAGTTTTAACACTTCTCTTGCTTTATTAAAATCTATATCTCTAAAGGATTCAATAGCTTTTTGAAATACCTCGAGACTCTTTCCAAATATATTATCAAACTCTTCTATTGCCCCATCGCTAAATAAAAGCCTCTCATCTATAACCGATTGAGCTAATTCTGCAATATTGTCTGCGTGATCTCCCACCCTTTCAATATCACTAACTACGTTAATTAATACATTTACATGGGTATGTTGATCATCAGTTAAAGGTGCATTAGAAAGTTCCACTAGATACTCTGTAATATCCCTTTCCATTCTATTTATAACCTTCTCTTGGGAAAAAACTTCAGAGGTCATCTTTTCATCCTTATTTTTGAAAGCCTTTGAAGACGTAACCAAGTTCTGTTCTACTATTTTACCCATTCTAATAACTTCCTTTGTTACCTGTCCTAGTGCTATAGATGGGGTTTCAATAATTCTTTGGTCCAAATACTTTACACCTGCTGTTTCTTCTTCATCATCCCCAGGTACTAACTTGTTTGCAGCTTTAACCAATAGCCCTGCAAAAGGTAATTGAATGGCCACATTTATTATATTAAATAATGTGTGAGCATTGGCAATTTGTCTTTGTATATCATTAGGTGAAATCCTTAAAACAATAGCTTCAACAGGTTTTCTAAGTATAGTCATAAATATAATAGTGCCTATTAGATTGAATAAAAAGTGAATAACTGCAGCTCTTTTTGCTGTTTTATTAGCACCTACACTAGAAATCAATGCAGTAGTTGTGGTTCCAATATTATCTCCAAATAAAATTGGAAATGCAATATTAAGACTTACTAGTCCTTCAGAAGCTAAAGCTTGTAACAATCCAATGGAAGCACTACTACTTTGTACTATTGTAGTAAGTCCTAAGCCCACTAGTACACCTAAAAATGGATCGTTTAGGCTGGTGATGATGTTCTCAAATACAGGATTTCCAGCTAAAGGCTTTAGACCACTTGCCATCATATCCATACCGATAAAGAGTATACCAAAACCAATAAGTATTTCAGCTAAGTTTTTGGCTCTTTTTTTAGATGTTGCAATCCAAACTCCAACTCCTATAGCTACAGCTAGTGGTGCAAAATCCGTTAAATTAAAGGCAATTAATTGGGCTGTTATAGTTGTACCAATATTTGCCCCCATTATTACCCCAACGGCTTGTGATAAAGTCATAAGACCTGCGTTGACAAATCCAATTACCATAACAGTTGTGGCACTACTACTTTGGATTACCATAGTAACTAATGCCCCTACTATTACTCCCATAATCCTATTATTGGTTAATATTTCTATTAACTTTTTTAGCTTTTCTCCAGCAGCTTTTTGAAGCCCCATGCCCATTAAATTCATTCCATAAAGGAAAAGTCCTAAACCACCTAATACAGGTAATGCAATATCCATTTGTACCCTCCTTACTCATGCTAAAATTTTATATGGGTATATTTTTATATGAGTATAATTTAATAATAATATATTTTTGGGGTTTGTTTTGTTAAATCTTTGTAAAGTTTATTCTAAATATGGAAAGTTCAATTGTCTTAAAGCTTCAAATAATATTATATTAACAGAGTTCGCTAGATTTAATGACCTTTTTATGCCTTGTTTCATTGGAATTTTTATAGTCCTATCCCAGTTTTTATCTAATATCTCATCAGATAATCCCCTGGTTTCTTTTCCAAATACCAAAAATGTTTCATCTGTATAATTTACATCTGTATAGTGTTTCTTTCCCTTAGTCGTTGCATAATAAAAATTACCCGTTGGATATTTGGATATTAATTCTGTAAAGTTATCATAGTAATGAATCTCAACTAAATTCCAATAATCGAGCCCAGCTCTTTTTAAATACTTATCTTCAACAGAAAAACCCAGTGGCTTAACTAAGTGGAGAATTGTATTGGTTAGGGCACATGTTCTAGCGATATTTCCTGTGTTTTGAGGTATTTCTGGTTCAACAAGTACAATATTTAATGCCATTAAAAACCCTTCTTTCTACATTTTCAATACGTATTTCTCAATAGCATTTGCCACTCCATTTTCATCATTAGTATCTGTGATTATATGGGAATGTTCCTTAATAACCTCATCACCATTTCCCATGGCCACAGCTAATCCTGCCATTTTAAACATAGATATATCATTTTCATTATCTCCAATAGCTACTACTTCGGATTTATCTATATTTAATGTTTCACATAAATGTTTTAAAGCATTACCTTTGGAAACTCCTTCATTCATTACCTCTACATTATTAAACCAAGAACTAGAAATATTAATATTCTCTATATCTTTTAGTTTCTCCCTAAAACTTAATAATTTATCTTTATCATCTTCAATAAAAACAAATTTATATATAATAGGTTTCTCAGTTTCTAGAAAACCTATGGGGTCATCTAAAACTCTTGTATTTATGCGCTGTTTTTTAAACTTCGCATCGCCAGATTGATAAAATTTAAATATTTCATCTCCAACGACTCTTGTATAAAAAGTGTCTTTATCATAAAAGTGGTAATAGATGTTATTTTTCTCTGCTAACTCCATTACCTTTTTACTTGCACGAATATCCATGTGTTTCTCATAAATAATATCTTTCCCATCTTCACAAGAAACTATAGCTCCATTACAAGCAACTATTGGATTTTTTAATTCCATGGATTTTGAATAATATAATGCTGATTCTAATATTCTTCCTGTAGACAAAACTATATATATACCTTCATTAATAGCTTTGTGTA
>DHBY01000013.1 GCA_002398845.1 Firmicutes bacterium UBA4916
GATTTTGAATGTAAATTGACAACATTTAAATCTACAGGTAGTGGAAAATGGATGGGAACAACTAATGTTAAACAGGAAGGTTTTACTTTTGAATTAGAGGGAAGACTAGATGATAAAGTGACTTTTTATGTAGATAGAAAAGCATATGAATACACTTATGAAGAACTATTAAAAGATTCCTATATCAATGCTGATTTAGAAGGTTCACATAAATTAATTGAAGAAAGATATGGACAAATCACATCCTATCGTAATGATACTTGGTGGCATAATGCATACAAATTTAAAATTCACCAAGGGGTTTTAGAAGCGGGATATTCCTGCCAATGGAAAACAGAAATATCTACAATAGGAGCCAAGAATGTAAGAATAAAGGTTTATCAAAAAAATGGAGCCATTGCTTTTGTTTCACCTATATTTATTGAAGGAGGGAAATAATAATGAATATTATATATATTCATACTCATGATACGGGAAAGGTTATTTCTCCTTACGGATATAATGTAATTTCACCTAATATTGATAAATTCTTTGAAGATTCCATTATATTTCATAATGCCTTTAGTGCAGCTCCCACTTGCTCCCCAAGTCGGGCTGCTCTATTGACAGGTAGTTATCCCCATCAAGTAGGAATGCTAGGCCTTGCTCAGCGGGGGTTTGAAATCGATGCCAATAAGCATTTAGCAGGATTTCTTAAAAATAATGGATATCATACTATTTTATCAGGAGTCCAACATGAGATGGGATATTATCTTGACCATGATAAAGTGTATAAGGATTTGGGATATTTAGAGGATATTACAGAAGATCATAGAGGCTATAAGGAAGAGGATCTTATTTTCTGGGATGAAAAAAACAGTTATCTATTACAAGAATGGATCAAAAATTATAAAGATGATAAACCATTTTTCATTTCCTATGGACTACATGGAACCCATAGAAAATATCCAGAAAAAATTTCAGAAAATGTATCAGTAGATACTTCTGTACCGCCTCCTTATATTAATAATAATCCAGAAAGTAGGGAGGACTTTGCAAAATATAAAACTAGCTTAGAAATGTCCGATAAAAATATAGGAAGGATTTTAGAAACTTTAAAGGAAAAGGGCTATTACGATAATTCTATAATATTTATTACTACAGACCATGGTTTAGCATATCCTTTTAGCAAATGTACATTGAAGGACAGGGGAATAGGAATTTTATTATCTATGAGAGTGCCTAATGGAAATAAAAGCATAAAAAGTTATGATGGATTAATCTCACAAATAGATATTTTTCCAACTATATGCGATCTTATAGGAGTGGAAAAGCCCGATTATTTAGAAGGAAAAAGTTTTGCTAAACTATTTAAAGACGAAAGTGGGAAATGCTTTTCCATAAGGGATGAGGTATATGCTGAGATAAATTTTCATACTTCTTATGAACCTGTTAGAAGTGTAAGAACTAAAAGATATAAATATATAAGGTTTTTTGATGAAGAATATTTGAAGATTAACTGTTCAAATATTGATTCATCTCCTGTAAAAGAGTTTATGAATGAACATGGATTAAAAGAATTAGATAAGCCTAATGAAAGTTTATATGATTTGTATTATGATCCAATAGAAGAAAATAACTTGGCAAGTAATCCAAAATATGAAGGAGTATTAAATGAATTAAGACGTAAAATGGATGAATTTATGAAAAATACAAAGGATCCATTACTAAATGGACATATTGAAATAAAAGACCAGTGGAAAGTAAATAAAAAAGAATGTTACTATGCAAGTTCAAAAAATCCACAGGATTATATAAGTATGGGAAGGAAGGATAAATAAGATGGAAATAAAAAATATTAGAGTAGATTCTAGAGGAATTCATGGGCAAGTAGCAGTATCTTGGATTCCAAGTTTAGGGGTAAATAGGGTAATCGTAATAGATGATGAAATAATAAAGGATGAAATGCAAAAATCTATGTTAAAAATGGCATGTCCTAAAAATGTAAAATTGTCTATTATATCTACTGATAGGGCTAAATTAAGACTAAGTGACCCTAATAGTTATGAAAATGAAAATATAATGATTATACTCCAAAAAGTAAATACATTAAAAACATTGTCTGATAAGGGAATTATATTTCCAGAAGTAAATTTAGGAAATGTAAGTAATAGGGCAAACACTACTCAATTAAGTAAAACAGTTTATTTAACAGATGAAGAATTAAAAAATATAAAGGAATTAAACAAAAAGGGTACTAAATTTTATTATCAAATGGTAGCCAGTGGCAATAAGGAAACAATAAATTTATAATATAAAAAGGAGGAGAATTATTATGCAATTATGGCAAGCAATGTTAATTGGTCTATTTGCCTATTTAGGTAGGAACCAGGTACCATGGCTATTTGGTACAACTGGTGGATTTTATGGCGTAGGTAGACCACTAGTAGCAGGATTAATTATTGGTATTATTTTAAATGATGTACAAGCTGGTATTTTAGCTGGTGTTGCAGTACAGGCTATATTTATTGGACAGATTGTTCCAGGTGGGGCTTTACCTTCAGATTTAAACTTAGCAGCATATATAGGAATTCCCCTAGCAATAGTTGCTGGTGGAAATGCTGATATGGCAGTAGCTTTAGCTGTACCTCTTGGAGCACTAGGTGTAGCTTTACACAATTTAACAATGACTGTTAATGCAATGTGGGCTCATAGGGCAGATAAATATGCAGCAGAGGGAGATGCAAGACAAGTTCGTATTTCAAATTTATTAGGAACATTAATTCCTTTTATAGAACGTTTTGGAATTGTAACTTTAACTTTATATTTAGGTGCTGGATTTGCTGAATCTGTGATTTCAAGTTTGCCACAATTTGTGTTAGACTTTTTAGCTGTAGGTGGTAAAATGTTAGCTGCGTTAGGATTTGCAGTATTATTAAATCAAATAGTAACAGAACGTTGGATGGTTTCATTATTTGTTTTAGGCTGGGTTGTTATGGCTTCTTTTGGATTGACTACTACGGCATTATTATTAATTGCAATAGCTGTAGCTTTACTATTTGTTAAAGCAACATTTGGAAATAACAAAGCAGGTTTAGTAGGGAATGATGAAATAACTATAAAGGGCGGTGATGACGATGACGAATACGAAGAATAATGATAGTAGAAAATTAACTAAAAAAGATGTTTCTACTGCTGCATGGCGTTGGATGTTTTTCCATCATTGTGCTCAAAATTATGAAAGAATGCAAGGGGCAGCTTATGCACATACATTATCAGGTGGATTAGAAAAGTTATATGGCGATGATAAAAAAGGATTATCCGAGGCATTGACTAGAAATTTAGTATTTTTTAATACAGAACCACAAATAGGATCTATAGTGCCAGGTATCTCTTTAGCATTGGAAGAGGATTATGCACTAAATCCAGATAATAATGATACCGAAATAATGGCAAGTACTAAAAATGCTTTAATGGGACCATTAGCTGGTATTGGAGATTCTTTATTAGTAGGTACATTAAACCCAATATTATTAAGTATTGGTATTGGGATGAGTGAAGGTGGCTCACCTATAGGGGCTATATTCTTTTTAGTATCATGGTTAGCCATAGTTGTTCCTATGAAATATTTCTTATTTATAAAAGGATACGATTTAGGATTAGATGCTGTGAAATTAATAAGCAATGAAAGATTGAAAAATATGATTACTTCATCACTTACTATCGTAGGTTTAATAGTAATTGGTGGAGTTGCCTCAATGACAGTAAAGGCTCCAATTAAATTAGCTTTTCAATCTGGAAAAATGACAATATCTATTCAAGAAATTTTTGATAAAATAATGCCAAGCTTATTGCCATTAATTGTTACATTAGTATCATATAAATTAATTAATAAGAGGAAATGGTCTGCAAATAAGGTGTTAGTTGGCATATTAGTATTTGCAGCACTAATGGTTGCATTAAAAGTAATGTAGATTTACAATTGGAAAAAATCATTATATAAGGAGATTATTTATGGTAGGTATAATATTATTAGGACATAATAAATTTGGGAGTGGACTAAAATCCTCTATGGAATTAATTGTAGGTGAACAAGACTATGTATCTGTAATAGACTTTCTTCCTGAATATGATACGGAAATATTAGATAAACGAATATCAGAGGAATTAGTAAAGCTAGAAAATTGTAGTGAAATAATAATATTCACTGATTTAATGGGAGGAAGCCCCTTCAATAGGGCAATGATTGCATCCATGTCCTCACATAAGAATAATATTCATGTTATAAGTGGTTCCAATTTGCCTATGGTAATAGAGGCTATAATGTCTAGAGATGGAAATAAAGATATCCAAAGTTTTATATCCAATATAATGAACACAGGCAAAGATGGAATAAAATATGGCAATGACATATTAAAAGAAAATTTATAATGCACCAGGGACGCGTACTTTTGCATTTTTGCACCAGGGACGCGTCTTTTTGCATTTTTGCAATATAAAATCCAAACATCCCATTAGAAGCTACATTTATGGGATGCTTTTTTCTATAATTATATAGGGTATAATGGAAGGAAGTAGTACTTTGTGTATAATAACTATAGAGTATGATAAATATTGCAAAAATAATAGGAAAAGAAGGTATTCTATGAATAAAAGGAAAACAATATTATGGTTAGCTGTTATATTATGGCTAGTCTTAATTTTTATATTGTCAGCTCAACCAGTTCATAAATCAAATGGATTGAGTAAGGCAATAGCAGAAAAAATTATAGAATTCATAAAGAAGATTTTTCCTAAGGAAAATATAAACTTAGGTAGATTCAACCATTATCTAAGAAAAACAGCCCATTTCTTTGCATATATGATTTTAGGGATACTTATGATGAATGTACTTAAGATTATTGGAGTAGATGGAGGTAAAAGGATAATTCTAGCATTACTCATATGTATAATATATGCCATAAGCGATGAACTTCACCAGCTATTCGTCCTAGGTAGAGGAGCACAGGTAAAGGATGTCATTATTGATACTATGGGGGCATTAGTGGGGATTGGGTTAAGCAAGAAATGTAGAAAGATGCCTTAATATCGTATAAAATAATCCAAATTTCCTAAATTAAATAAATATAGACATGGAAAATGCAAAAGTACGCGTCCCTGGTGCATTTTTGAGAAAAGCCGTCCTTTCTATTATGAAAGGGCGGCATCTTCTTATAGGATTTCTCGTGTATCTACTTTAAAATTCTTACCATTGATGTTTAATTTTAGATTTTTGGTATCATAGATATTAAATCTATTCTGTTCAGTGAACTTTTTAATCCGTTGGAGTCCTTCTTCATATTCCTTATAGATCTTATGAGATTTTTCAATGGAAATGGACTTAAAGTTCATAGTACTGCCTGGGCTCATTTGAGCCAGAATAGGTAAATCGGGGGTGATAACGACTGCAATCTTCGTGTACCCACCTGTAGTTTGTCTATCAGCCATCATAATAATAGGCAAACCATCTCCAGGAACTTGTATAGATCCAAATACTATACCATCTGAAATGATATCAGGCCCCTCTACATGTTGAATCTTTGGACCATCAAGCCTATATCCCATTCTATCTGCTTCATTAGTAATGGTATATTGTGAACTTAGAAAAGTTTTTTTAGCTTCCTCTGTAAAGTAGTCATCCTGTGGCCCTAAGATAACTCTAATTGTAGTATCTTTAGCGTATACAGGGATAAATTCTTTGGGTAGATAGCTTCCCGTATTGCCTATTGGCTTATTTCCAAGGGAAATTTCATCCTTAGAATTTAACTTTCTGCCATTATAACCTCCCAAATTTCCCCTTATAAAGGTAGATCTACTCCCCATGATCTCTGGCACATCAAGCCCCCTGCTAAAGGCGATATATGATCTAAATCCACTTTTTATCTTAGAAAAGCTTAATTTATCTCCAGCTTGGATAAATAATGTGGTCCACATGGGAACGGGTGAATTGTTTATTTTAGGGCCCATATTAGCTCCAGTAATACTAATCAATTCATCACAATCAAAAAGTATTTCAGGGCCTAATAAGGTAGTTTCAAGTGCTGCATCATATTCATTATTGCCCACTAATATATTTGAGACCCTAAGAGAAAAGAGGTCCATTGCCCCAGCAACAGGCATACCAAATCTTTGATATCCCCATCTCCCTCTATCTTGTATAGTGGTAAATAGGCCAGGATTGATGATCTTAATCATTGCCATGGATACTTCCCCCTTTCACTATATTGACCTTATATTTTCCCCTATTGACTAGATCCAAAATTTCAAGATACTTATCCTCATCAATGGGAATAAAGCGAATATAGTCTCCTGCATTTAATAAGACAGGAGGCTCTGCCATGGGATTAAATAATCTCACAGGCGTACGGCCAATGAGCTGCCATCCACCAGGGCTATCTATAGGATATATACCAGTTTGCTTTCCCGCAATCCCCGTAGAACCAGCAGGGATCTTAGTTCTAGGTACTTGTAATCTTGGCGTTTCTATCTTCTCGCTCATTCCACCTAGATATCCAAAACCTGGAGTAAAGCCAAGCATATATAGGAGATAGTCTGTGGAGCTGTGGATTTCAATGACTTCATCCACAGTGAGACCATTATGCTCTGCCACAAATTCTATATCTGGACCATATTCGCCACCATAAACTGTAGGCAATTCCACGATGCGGGTTTCGCTTTCATTTGCATCATCTAAGCCCATCTCTATTTTCTTTAATTTCTCTATGATTTTGTTATAACCTATTGTTAGGGGATCATAGATTATCATGATGGATCTATAGGTTGGAATAATCTCCCGAATACCAAGAAACTTAAGTTTATTTATGGCCATTACCATATTTCTAATCTTTGTATTTATTTCTGGACTGATGCTGTTTCCAAATTCCATAACTATACCTTTGTCACCAGCAGGAATAAACTTTGTCTTATCATACATAATTTGTCACCAGCTTTTTAAGTAATTAAAATAAGGCCTTAAGGCCAGATAGGGATTTAATACCTAGGAAGAGTGTAATTATAACAACTGCAATTCCAAGGATTAACAGACATTTTGAATGTTCATAATCCCCAACAATCTTTTTATTTCTAGATGCCAATAACATGGTCCCTAAAGTAATAGGAAGTATTAGACCATTTAGAGAACTTGCAACTACAAGGAGGGTAACAGGTTGTCCTATTGTAATAAACATAATAGCAGAAACAGCTATAAATGCTATAGTCCACTTTTGTTTATTTCTATTGATAGTATCAGCCAAGCTTGTCAAAAAGGATACAGAGGTATAGGCAGCTCCAACAATAGAAGATATCGCAGCAGCCCAGATAACAGCACCAAAGAATTTATAACCTATATTTCCTGCAGCCAGTTTGAAAGCAGATGCAGCTGGATTGGAAGGATCTAGAGCCAGACCTTTTGATACTACTCCTAGAACTGCCAAGAATAGTAGGATTCTCACAATAGTAGCTACTGCCATTCCCATTATAGCAGATTTATTTATCTGATCTAGATTGTCCTTTCCTGAAATACCAGCATCCAAGAGTCTATGCCCACCAGAGAAGGTTATATAGCCTCCAACAGTTCCGCCTACGAGGGTGATGATTTCCAAGAAGGGAATTTTTTTAGGAACAAAGGTTCTATAAACTGCCTCTCCAACAGGAGGCTTTGTAGAGATTGCCACATAGCCTATCATTAATATCATAGCACCGCCTAGAACCTTGGTAAGGGTGTCCATGGCCTTATCAGCCTCTTTAGATAAAAATATTGTTATGGCTAAAACTGCAGAGATGGCAGCCCCTATTTTAAGATCCAATCCAAATATGACATTTAGCCCTAAAGCAGCACCTCCCACATTTCCTATATTAAAGACAAGCCCTCCTAAGGCTACTAAAAATGCAATAAAATAACCTAGGCCAGGCAATACCTTATTTGCAATATCTTGTCCCTTCATTCCAGATACGCCTATGATTCTCCAGACATTTAACTGGGCAATCAAGGATATAATTACTGAAATAAGGATGACAAATCCAAAGGTAGCACCTAATTTTTCAGTAAAAACTGCAGTTTGAGTCAAGAAACCAGGTCCGATGGCAGATGTAGCCATTAGAAAAGCAGCCCCTAGTAATATGGAAAGGTTTTCATTCTTACTTTTATTATCTGTCAAATTAAATTCCTCCTTAGATAAATTCATTTAGGCTTTTAACATCTATGCCATCATTTATAAGACTGTCCCTGATCCCCTTTACAAAGTTTATAGCATCTGGATTATCACCGTGAACACATATGGAGTCAGCAACTATAGGAATTTCTTTATCGTCAATAGTATCAACCTTTCCCTCTAAAACCATCTTCTTTATTCTAGAAATAGCCAATTCACTATCGTGAATCATAGCACCAGGCAATTTTCGGCTTACCAAGGTGCCATCAGAATTATAGGCTCTATCAGCAAATACCTCCTGTGCTACTCTAAGGCCTTTTTCTTCAGCACGTCTGGCAATATAACTGCCACTAAGTGCAAGTAATATAATATCCTTGTCCACATCTAGTATGCCATTTATAACTTCCTCCGCAAGTTTAGGATTTACAGATGCGGTATTATAAAAAGCACCATGGAGCTTTATATGCTGAATTCGCGCACCATGTGCAGCTGCAAAGGCATTTAAGGCACCTAGCTGATATATCGTGTATGCCCTGCCCTCCTTTGGGCTGATATCCATATTTCGCCTACCAAAGCCCAATAAATCAGGATAGCCAGGATGTGCACCTATAGCCACACCATTTTCCACTGCCTCCATTACTGTATCCTCCATAATAATAGGATCACCAGCATGCCAACCACAGGCAATATTTACACTGGTAATATGTTTAATCACTTCCTTATCTAATCCCAAAACGTAATTTCCAAAACCCTCGCCAATGTCTGAATTTAAATCTACAACATTTCTCATTGAAAACACCTCCCAGATATTTTGATATATCAAATAGCGGCTTAGAAACGCACCCGCTATTTGATATATAATTACTATAACATAACTATTCAGCATTTTCAATGAATAGGGAATTGAAGTACATTAGTGAATAAATATTTTTGAGATAAAATTCTCAAATATGTGTTAAAAGAGGTTATAATATAATTGCTAGATAAGTGCAAAAATGCACCAGGGACGCATCTTTTTGCATTTTTGAAGCAGTAGTAGAAGATATAGAAATTAATTAGCTATTATTTTGTCAAAAATTAAAGAATACTAAATATTGTGATATAATTAGAATTAATTGGATAGGTTTATACTTAATACAATTTAAAGGAGTGAATAAATATGAAGTTTAAGAAATTTGGTCATAAGTATGTAGTTAGGCTAGAGAAAGGTGAAGAGGTAGTAGCATCCATCAAAAACCTATGCGAAGAAGAAGGCATAAAACTAGGCTCTATTTCTGGTATTGGGGCTACAAATAAAGCGGTAATAGGTCTATTCGAAACGGGCACTAAGGAATATCACTCAAAGGAACTAACAGGGGATATGGAGATTACAAGCCTTGTAGGTAATGTGTCCCAAATGGATGGAGAGGTTTATTTACATATTCATGTTAATATAGCAGATGAGAACAATAATGTATTTGGTGGGCATTTGACATCAGCAGTAATTAGTGCTACAGGAGAAATAATTATAGATATAATAGATGGAGTAGTAGATAGGGAATTTAATAAAGAAATCGGATTAAATCTTTTTAAAATTTAATTTATATCACATCATTTATTTTCTTTAAATTAAACAGTTCTTTAGAAGCATTGTAATACTAAGATTTTTAATCTATAATTTAATTAAATATGGTTTCTAAAACGGAGAACAGGGAGGCTAAAATGCTAGATATATTTAAAAAAAAATCAAATTATCAAGAAGATAAGCTTGAAGAACCTGTAGATAAGGCCATAACAACTGAGAAAGATTCTACTCTACAGTCCGAGCTCCATTTAATTAAACAAAATGAAGAAAACTTATTGTACAATCTAAGGGTAAAGATAGGGGATTCCACTAATCAGGCGGAAAACTTGATTAATGCCATAGACTCCATAGCCAATAGGGTAGAGGAGCAGATGAAACATATATATTCAGTAGTAGATGAAATAGGTCATTATTCAGCTATGGCACAGGAACTGCATGCTAGTTCTAGCGACTCTTATAGAACGGCTAATGAAACCTTAGGTGTTGTGGAAGAAGGCAGTAAAGCTGTATATAATACTATTGAGTCCATGAATGAAATAAACAAATCCATGTCCAGTGTAATAGAGGAGATAAATAGTTTAAAGACAAGCGTTACTAAAATAGAGGATATATTAAATATTATAAGGGATATAGCTAAACAGACTAATTTACTAGCCTTAAATGCAAATATAGAGGCAGCTAGAGCAGGAGATGCAGGTAAGGGTTTTGCCGTTGTAGCTAATGAGGTGAAAAAATTAGCCGATCGAAGTGCCGAATCTGCTAATCATATATCAGATATAATCAAGGATATCCAAACAAATTTAAATACTACCATTGATGCCATTGGAAATAGTAATGATAAAATAAATGAAGGCTCATCTGTTGCAGAAAAGTCTAATATGGCTTTTCAAAAAATTGAAACAGCCATTAAGGATATGATTCAAATAATTAGCGAGATAACAGATGGCATATCTGTTCAAACTAATAGCCTTGAATCTGTAGTCACCTCTACTGACGAAATGGAACGTTCTTCTGAGAAAGCTATGTCCATGGTAGAAGGCGCTATGATGAATACTCAATTTACAAAGACTACATTAGATGAATTAAATCAAGTTAATAAACTTTTAGATGAGATGAGTAAAAAATTATTAGGTCAACAGGTAAGCCGTGGGGAAAAGGATTCCATCACCATAAAATTAGGTCTTTCGGGACCCCTTCAAACTCTAGACCCAGCTATGACAAATATTATGGAAAGCTTACGATTTTTAAATAATATTCATACGGGATTATTGACTATTGGCGATACAGGAGATGTACTGCCCTCCATAGCTAAAAACTGGTATGTAGAAGATGACAATCTTACTTGGATATTTAATTTAAGGAAAGATGCAAGTTTCCATAATGGTAAAAAAGTTTCTGCTTATGATGTAAAATATTCCTTAGAGAGGCTGCTTTCTCCCGAACTAAACTCACCAAATGCTTGGTTTATCGATTATATAGAAGGGGCAAAGGAATTTATGAAAGGCTCAGCGGGAGAAGTTAGGGGAATTAAGGTATTAGACGATTATAGATTGTCTATTAAACTTGAGACACCTTTTAGTGGATTTCTTATATTATTATCCCATGGCTGCTGTTCTGTAATGGATCCAGAGGAGCTTAAAAAAGGAAATTTTGTAGGATGCGGACCTTATATGATAGAGAGCCACGAGGATAATGTGTACAAGCTAGTGGCATATGAAAATTATTTAGGTGGGAAACCTTATTGTGATGTAATAGAAGTGAAGACTGAGGACAAAGAAGCTTTAGATAACTTTGTCAATGGAAAGTACGATTTTTATGTAATAAATAACAAAAAGGAATATGAAACTATTAAATCACAGGAATTGGGGAAGAATATGAAATTTATAGATTTGATAGCAACCTTCTACATAAGTTTTAAACTTAAAAATACTAGTTCCCCATATACCAAGAAAAAAGTAAGACAAGCTATAAGCTATGCAATAAATAAGAAAAGAATAGTAGATGAGATATTTGGTGGTTTAGCAGTGGAAGCCAAATGCATGATACCTCCTGGACTAATACCCTGCAATAATATAGCAGGCTATGAATATAATCCTAATAAGGCAAAGGAGATAATTCATAAAGAAGGAGTGAATTTGAATAGGCCATTAGTAATTCTTTCTGAAGAGAATATCAATCCCGTTTTAAAATTAGTGGAGGAGGATTTAAAGGCTATAGGGATTAATTGTAAATATGAAAAGCTTTCAGGAAAGGAGCTATTAAGGGCCAAAGAACTACAGGAAGGCTATGATATACATTTTTCTGGATGGTATGCTGATACACTTGACCCTTCATCTTTTATTAAACCTTTATTTATGCCAGGTAGTCCAACCAATATAAGTGACTATGAAAATGATGAAGTAATAAAGTTAGTTGAAAAGGCAACTCAAATGGCAAATCCAAAGAAAAGAGAAGAGCTATACATAGAGATTCAAAGGATAATATCCGAAGACATTCCTTGTATACCATTATTTCATCCACAAAATGCAATATGTACCAAAGCTGACGTACACAATGTAAATTTATCACCTTTGGCTATGCTTAAATACGATAATATTATAAAATATATGTAGGAAAATAGGATAAAAAGGCGGTTTCACTGTTTTAAAACAGTAAAACCGCCTTTTTATTTTAATTAACTTTGTAATACAAATTTAATATTTGGACCATTAAGAAAGTAAAGTAATAAGGTATAATGTAAGTAGTGAATACATTAAACATAGAAAAGGAAGGAGTGAAAATGTGAAGAGAAGAAAAGTTAATCCAATATTATTTTCTCTATTGATAATGTTTTTCAGTTTTTCTGGGTGCTTTGGCATATATTCTTTTGCCGATAAACCTATTAGATTAGTAGCCGATGGAAAGGATATTACATCCCTTGCTAGCCCTATAGTTGAAAATGGCAGGACTTTAGTTCCAATAAGGTTTATCACAGAAGAATTAGGAGGAAAAGTTAACTGGAATGATAAAGAGAAAAGGGTAACCATCGAAAAGGATAGTTTATTAGTGGATTTGAAAATCGACAGCCATTTGGTTTCCTATAAAGATGGAGAGAAAAATTATAGTTTAATTGATGTGCCGCCTAAAATCATAAAAGGCCGTACCTTTGTACCTCTTCGTTTTGTTAGCAATGCTCTAGGTGTTGGGGTTGAATGGGATGAAACCAATAGAACCGTCTATATCGATTCTAGTAAAGGGTCAACTATGGAACCATTTTTTAATATAAAAATTTCCACATTAGAAAATGGACAAGTTATAAATGGCAAAACGGATTTGCAAATAGAATTACCAGAGGGTAATTTAACTAATGCAAAAGAGATAAAATATTTATTATTAGATCCAAAAACAGCAGAAGGATTCGTAATAGCTAGAGGCGAGGATTTAACGGATAAATATACTTGGATACCTAGCCTAGAGGAAAAGGGAGAAAAGGTCCTTGTGGCTGCTCTCTATGATGAAAAAGGAAAGTTTTTAGCAGGGGATGCTATTTCTCTTAATATGGATGTAAATCCTACGGTTTCGTTAATGGGAGTAACAGAAGGCGAGACATTAGAAGATACAATATCTTTAGGGGCAGATACAAGCTTTTTAGCGTCCTATGTAAAATATGAAATTACTAATTTAGATACAGGAAAAACCAATGTAATAGGAGAGGATATACCCTTAGACCCTTATGGCCTATATAATTGGGAACCAAAAATAAGTCAAAATGGCAACTATTCCTTTAAGGTAATTGCCTATGATGGGGATGATAAACCTTATGAGAGCCAAGAGATAAAAGCCAAGGTTCAAATTAGCCCTAAATTAGCCTTATCAGGGGTTTCTGAAGGACAGATAATCAATAAACCTGTCAACCTATTAGCTACTAGGAATTTTGAAGTAAATGAAACCCAATATATATTAAGAAATCCTAGCTCTGGAAAGGAAGAAGTCCTTGCTCAAGTACCTTATGGAGACTATAAATGGTTTCCAGGGCCAGAAATTTCTGGAGAAAGGGAAGTTTTGGTTAGAGTTGTGGATACAAAGGGAGTGTCCCATGAAAGCGAACCGATAAAAGTTACCTTAACAGGAAATCCAATAATACTTTTAGAAGGGGCAGGGCCAAATCAAGTTTTAAGAGAGCCTACCAAGCTAAAAATTAAAAGCAATATAAATTTAGATAGTGTAACTTATGTCCTCACTAATAGAGATACAGGGAAAGAAAAAATAATAGCAGCGGATAAGGAGCCTTCAGCTGAAGTAGTCTATACTCCTACTAAAGGAGATATAGGTTATTGGAATATACAAGCTATTGGTAAAGCCAATGGGGATAAAATTAAAAGTGAATCAATTCCAATTAGAGTTTTTCTGGGAGAAACATACAAGCCCTTACCTATAATTGAAAAAGATAAATATCTAGATTTAGCTTCAGGATTAGCTGAGGATTCTTGGGAAAAAACAGGTATGTCAGCAGCTTTACAGACAGCTCAGTCCATTCTTGAAAGTGGCTGGGGACAAAGTGTACCAGTGGATAAATATAGCGGAAAGCTTTCTTATAATTTATTTGGTATAAAAGGCAAAGGTTCTAAAGGTTCAGTGACTCTTAACACAAGTGAAGTCTATAATGGGAAGACTTATTATGTAGATGCAGATTTTAGATCATATAATAATGTTAGAGAAAGTTGGGCAGACCACAAGAACTTTTTACTAAATTCGACTAGATATGAGCCTTTTAAAGAAGTAATGCATAATAGCACTCAAGGGGCATGGGCTTTAAAAAGAACAGGCTATGCCACTGACCCAGAGTATGCATTGAAACTTATGAAAATTATAAAACAATATAATTTACAAAAGCTTGATAAAGTAAGTATATAAGACACATTAATATTAATTGAAGGAATATAAAATAGGGGGCAGCTGATGTCCCCTATTTTTTCTCCTATAGTAAGTTAAAACATTTACCACAAAATATATTGTCAAATAAAGTTGAAAATTATGTAAATATGTAATATTATAAGGATTATATAGAGATTATATAAATAAAGGAACTAATAATTTTTGTAAAAAGTTTCTGAAAAGGGGAAAGGCATATGGGAGTCTATAGAAATAAGATAAGCCAAGATGTAGATATTGAACGTATTTCAGATAGTGAATTAGATGGTATATTAGAACAAGTTGGAAGAAACCTTATCTATAACTATCTGTTATTTGGCAAGGACGTTACATATAAGAAGTTTGTGGAAAACTTAAATATTTATCTAAGGCTAATGGATAGAACCAATTAAAAATCCTGGATAGGGAAGACCTATCCAGGATTTTTTAATCAGTATAGTAATCATAATTTGATGGTTCAACTACATTTCCGCTTGTGTCCATTATATACTTAGGCTCATCTACCAACCTTACTGAATATCCATAAGGGTTCCTAATTGATCCCTTTATTGTAATATTTATTGTTGAATCATATCTATCTAAGCTAGTTTCATAGTCTGATTCGTCTAAAACATTTCCGTTAGCATCCTCTACTCTTAAATCTTTTTTAAATAAAGTTGATATTTTGTCTTCTAATTTTTCTGTAAAGGGTAATTCTATTGTATTTCCACTAATATAAAGTCTATCCACATTATCTTCTACACGTGGAGGAACTTTGTCCGTTATAGAAACATAACTAGGCTTTACTCCTGTGTTTAAAATTGTTCCTATGGAGTTGTTTCTATTTATTTCTAAGTTGCCACTGATACTTGTTTCATCTTTATCATCTAATATTAGGGTAACTTCTATATTTCCATCAGCTATTGCCCTATTAATATTTCTATCTGAAAGACTAAAATCTCTAGCGGATGCTGAATTTATTGGTTGGTTGAATGTTACTTTAATAGTATCTGGTTCGATTAATTCAGCTTTTTCAGCCTTTGCTTCTCCTTGATCTGTACCGTCAAATTTTACGATTGTTGGTTCTATTAAAACTCCGTTTATAGCTTTTAGCCCCATAACTTGCATTTCTCTAATACTGCCTGAACGACCAATATCAACCTTTTTACCACCTATTTTTTCAGGTAAATTGATTAGCAATGTTTTTCCATCATAAATCGGATCGAAATCTGTATCTTCAGGTAAATAAGTCCAACGGCCATCTAAATTGATTAGATAGTTTTCATAGTTTTCAATAGTTGATAGATCCATTTCTTTACTGAATAATAGCATTATATCTCTATCAGAACCAGAATGGCTGACTATAGTTGGCTTTTCAACATCATCCATATTTATTTGTTGAGTATAGGGTATTAGCCTATTTTTTAATGCTGTTGTATCATAAACATCTTGGATGTCTATGGTATTTGCACCTACTGGTAGTGGAGCGTTTAGGTTTATTACATATTCTCTTCCTGAACCTTCTACACTTCTAATATTAACTGTTCTATTATTTTTATCTTCTATAGTATAGAATGCTCTATTTTTAGCTTCTACAGCTTTGCTATAGTAAACCGTTATGGATTTTCCATCTTCAGATACCGTTACATTCATTACTTTTGGAGGGGTCATATCTATTTCTGGTGTTACTCTTACTTCATCATTTCTAAGCTTATTTCCTGAGTAATCGGCTATGCTATCTACATATATAGATACTTCATAAGTAGGTAGTGTATTTTCTGAGAAATTTAATATCACTTCATCATTTAATACTTCTATATTAGTTGGATATCTCTTTAATGAGCCGGATTTCCAATAGAAATTATTTCTATTTTTAGAATCAGGGTCGATTTCTTCATCAAATTGTATTATTGCTTTTTCTATAGTGGCTTTAGCATCTACTATTTTAGGTGCCTCTGTATCCTTAATTACATCAAAAGAGAAGCCTTGGTCTATCCCTTTATATCCTGCATAGTCTTCTAAACTAGATACTGTTAGTGTATGTTTACCCTCTTTTGGTGCATAATAAGAGGAAATATATTTTAATGTAATTACATTGTCTACTACTGAATCAACTTGTCCTGAGAAACTCTTTCCATCTATTTTAAAATTTGCGGTACGAGGGGTTTTTACAGGCTCTGTTAAATATATTCTTAAACCTATGTTTCCAAGGGGTTTAACATCTTTTACCTTTGGAATTTCATTATCAAAAGCTGTAAACTCTATGTCCTTTGTACTTATTTCTTTGCCCTTGTCAGATTTTATTTTATTTATAGATATTTTATATTTCCTTTGATTTTGCATAGTTTCGCTTAAAGTAAGGATTACTGTAGTGCCATTGTCTTCTAGGCGTGCTGATTTTATTGAACCCGCATTTGTAAAATAATTGCTAAGAAATGAACTAGAAATTTTATCAACGGGTGCAGTAAAATTTAAAGCAATTTCCTTTAGATTATTTGCCTTTGCATCGATTAATTCAAAGGGAAGTTCTGCAATTGTAATGAATTTAGTTGGTGTAGTGAGTTTTCCACTAGCAAATTTATACTCATATTTTCCACTTTGAAGATTAGTTATTTCAGTTGAAAATCTACCATCTTCCCTTAAAGGTATATCCTTATTTATTTCACCAGTAGTTATATCGCTTGAAACTGGTTTAAGATTAACCTTTAGTGCATTGGTACCTTTAGCTATTCCTTCTAATTTTAGAGTGTTTCCATCAACAGTTGCGACTGCATCTACATTAAAAAGTTCTGGTACATCCACACTTAGTTTTTGTGCTAAGGTTATAATGCTGCTGCCTTTTATATTTGTCCTAAGAGCATTTACTGTCATTGCAGCCATTAGGCCTCTGTCAACACTTTGATTTGAAGATGGGGATAAGTCCTCCATTAAACCTAATGTTTCTGAAAGCTTAGGTACGTTTTTCCAGTCCTTTGCTTCTTCACCATAGCCCAATGCTCTTAGAAGTAGAGTTTGAAATTGTTGAACTGTTACTGTACCGTCAAATCCAAAAGTATCTTTAGTCATTCCTAAGATAAGCTCTTTGTCAACTGCCCATGATATAAATGGTTTATAATAGGCATTTTTCACATCTTTAAAATTGTTTTTTACTGGATACTTTTTAGCAGCATTTTCTTCTTTGTATAATCTGCTTACTAAAACTACCATATCCTGTCTTTTAAGTTTTTGATTTAGCATTAAATCCCCTGTTTCTGAACCTTGTAATACACCAGCATTTTTAAGTATTTCTCCAGATTGCTCATATAAATCTTTATTTGAAGGCGCTCCGAAAGCTGGAGTAAAAGCTGATAGTATTACAATCAGTGCTAAAACTCCCGATAAAATCTTTTTCATTTAAAATCCTCTCCTTTCATAGGTATTCTACTATAATTATACACTATATAAGGCTTCCTAAATATTACATTATAATTACAATAAATTTATGCTTGGATAGGTATAATAACTATATGTCTCATTGACATGAAGCTCTTGATAGTATAAAATGTAAAAGTTATAGTGTAAATTACAAGGAGGGTTCGGAAAAAAATGCCTACGAAATATATATTTGTTACAGGAGGAGTTGTTTCATCCTTAGGAAAAGGAATTACTGCTGCCAGTTTAGGTCGGCTATTAAAAAGTAGAGGTTTAAAAGTTACTATCCAAAAATTTGATCCTTATATAAATGTGGACCCAGGGACTTTGAGTCCTTATCAGCATGGGGAAGTATTTGTAACTGATGATGGTGCAGAAACAGATTTGGATTTGGGGCATTATGAGAGATTCACAGATACTAATCTAAATAAGAATAGCAATGTAACCTCAGGGAAAATCTATTGGTCTGTTTTAAACAAGGAAAGAAAAGGAGAATACGATGGAAGAACAGTCCAAGTTATTCCCCATATTACTAACGAAATAAAAAGTAGAATTAAGAGGGCTTCTAAAGAAGGGGAAATAGATGTAGTAATAACCGAAATTGGAGGAACAGTAGGAGACATTGAATCTTTGCCATTTCTAGAGGCCATTAGACAGATAAAATATGATGTGGGAAAAGAAAATGTAATGTATGTCCATGTGACTTTAGTTCCTTTCCTTTCCAAAGCTGGAGAGCTTAAGACCAAACCTACTCAACATAGTGTAAAGGAATTAAGGAGTATTGGTATTCAACCAGATGTACTTATTTGCAGAACAGAAATGCCGCTATCTCAAGATTTAAAGGATAAAATAGCCTTATTCTGTGATTTAGATCCATCAGAGGTAATTGAAAACTTAGATGCAGATACTATATATGAAATTCCTCTAATGTTAGAAAAGGAAGGATTATCGCAGCTAGTAATCGACCATCTTCATTTAAAATGTAATAAATTAGATCTAACAGAATGGACCAATATGGTAGAAAAAATTAAATGTCCAAAAGATAAAGTTAAAGTAGCACTTGTGGGAAAATATATTGAATTAAAAGATGCTTATTTATCTGTAGCGGAAGCCTTAAGACATGGTGGCATTTATAATGATGTAGATGTGGAAATAGATTGGATCCATGCTGAGGATGTAAATGATGATGATTGTGAAGAATTGCTTAAAGATGCAGATGGTATATTAGTACCAGGTGGTTTTGGTGATAGGGGAGTAGATGGCAAAATCTGTGCTATTAAATATGCTAGGGAAAACAAAGTACCTTATTTAGGAATTTGTCTTGGTATGCAGTTAGCAGTAGTAGAATTTGCACGAAATGTAGTAGGGTTAAAAGGAGCTCACAGCTCTGAACTAAATCCATCTACTCCATATCCTGTAATAGATTTGATGCCAGAACAGCAGGATATAGACACATTAGGTGGAACTATGAGATTAGGATTATATCCATGTAAACTTAGAAAGGATACTAAGGCTATGGATATATACGGAGATGAAATAATCTATGAAAGACATAGACATAGATATGAATTTAATAATCAATATAGAAAGAAGCTTATGGAAAAAGGCTTGATTGTGAGTGGAGTGTCACCAGATGAAAGATTAGTTGAAATAATTGAATTAAAGGATCATCCATGGTTTGTAGGGGTTCAATTCCATCCTGAGTTTAAATCAAGACCAACAAAAGCTCATCCATTGTTTAGAGAGTTTATTAAGGCTTGTAAAGAAGATAAATGTAAATAATAAAAATACAGGGAAAACTTTCCCTGTATTTTTTATTCTGTTCTTATAGCTTCTAAAGCTGATAAATTCATAGCACGTTTTGCAGGATAATATCCTGACAATATACCTATTAAAGCTGAAAAGCCCATGGCTGCAAATATCAGCCATATAGGTATAATACTTATTTTGGTTTCTGCTCCAGTTCCTATGTAGTTACCGAAATTGGCACCAAGTTTATTTATTATAAAGGATAGGATTTCACTAAATACAACTCCAATTATTCCACCTAATAAACCTATCATAGCTGATTCAAATAGGAACAATTTTTTTATATCCTTTAGGGAGGCACCTATAACCTTCATTATGCCAATTTCCTTAGTCCTTTCATAGATGGACATGACCATGGTATTGGTTATACCTATGGCTGCTACTAGTAGGGATACAGCGCCTATTCCTCCCAAAATGGCCTGTATTATCCCTGAGGTTTTCTTCATTTCATCTAAAAAGTCGGTTAAACTAGAGGCTTCAAATCCACTATCCTTTATTTTTTGCTGAATCTCTTGGACCTTATTTATATCATCAACCTTAACCATAACTTGCTCGTATCCTTTTTCTTTACGCCTTCCTCGTTCTGGTTTAGAGTTTTCTGCCTTTTCTTTTTCCTTAATCAACTTTTGGACTGCTTCAAGGGGAGCATAGATACTCCAATCCGTTTCCCAATTTCCCTCTTCAAGAACACCTATGGCTTTTACCTTATAATCTTTATAGGCGGGTTTTTTGATATTTTCTCCTGGCATAGTTCTGTTGCCATACTCAGTATTAAAGGTAAAAATCATTCTATCCTTCATAAGATCTACCTTTGGCTCTACATATCTTCCCCTGCTAGAGGCTTTTTCATCATAAAAGCTGTTTTTCATGCTTCCCCCAAATACTATGGAAAAATCATCTCCTGTTTGCAGCAGTCGCCCATCTTGAACTTTAAAGTCGAATTCTTCCATAACTGTAGGGTCAATTCCTCTAAGGGGAGTATAGGATTTATATCTTCCATTTATAAGTACTCCATAGGTTTCTACTATAGGGGTTACGGCTTTTACATTTGGTATACGCTTGAAATCCATTACAGCCTTATCATCTAAAATAGCTTTCTGACCATTTCCCTTAGGAGAGGGGCTGCTATAATCATCATATCTTTTATGAACATTGATAGTATTTAGGCTTCCCATTCGATCTATTTGTCCTTTAAAGGCTTCTTGCATACCAAAACCCAATGAAAGCATTACTACAATGGAACTAGTACCTATAATAACCCCTAGAACTGTTAGAAATGTTCTTAGTTTTCTCCGCCACAGATTTTTAAGTCCCATTCGAATTAAATCTACTCTACTCATCTAAAGCCAGACCTTTCTTTTTCTTTTTTTTGTAGAAGACAAACCCACCTATACCTATTCCTATCAATATAATAGTTATCCAAAAGCCTTTACTCTTTAATAATTTTTTAATTCCTTTAGCTTCCTCCATAGGAGGACCATTCTCTGGGAACTCATCCATTGGCATTGGTTCACTTACATTTAGGGTAAAATCTTTTTTAATTTCAATATTTTCACCAGTAGAGTCTTCGTAGGTAAATACCAAATTTCCAGTGACTTCACCAGGTTCAGATGGAATTACCATACCTTCAAAGTATTCACTGCCTCCTGTATCAAAATTTCCTATATAGTAGCTACCATTTTCTGTTTGAAAATCTCCTTCTAATTTTACCATCATATTGTATAAGGTGACTTTCCCAGTGTTATAGAACTCTACAGATATTGGAATTGGTTCACCTGTAAATGCTTCTGGAGGGATATTCAACTCACCTATTTCTAATTTAGACTGCTGTACTACGGGAATGCCTATTAGTTCTGTGGCGGTATATTGTTCTCCTTTGGAGTCTTCATATTCAAAATTAGCTATTATAGTATAGGTCTTTGCCTTGGCATCTGGTACAGTAGCCATGGTTATGTTTTTTTCTACCCTACCCTTTGGAGGAATACTATCTATATAGAAGGTATTGCTGCTGCCTACAGGGGTAAATACATTGCCTCCACCACTATTGCTATCAGAATCAGTTTTTTCTTCAGCAGTTAAAAATATTTTTATATTCCTTACAGCTTTTTCTTTATTGGTATTGAAAAAGGACAAGTTCATATCAAACGTTTCCCCAGCTTTTACAAGGGCAGGTTCAAAGCTATATTTATCTATTATTAGTTTAGGTACAGTTTTAATTTCTTCACCAGGCTTTACTACATAAACACCTACGTATTGGGTTAAGGTTTGCTTTTCTCCTTCTGATAAATCATCTTCATACTCTACGGTAATATTTATTGGATAATTTCTTGTTTCAGCGTCTTTTGTAGTTAAAAAGACAAAGTTTAACTTTTCTGATTTATCTGGAGATATGGAATTAATTTTTTTGACACTTACGGTCTTAGGTACAACTCCATTTTGATCGGAGCTTTCTACACTAACTTTAATATTTTTTGCATCAATCATCCCTATGTTTTTTAGGCTAAAGCCAATGGTAACATCTTTATTTTGGCCTACAGCACTTTCGGGGTAGATAAGGTTTTCAATTATTAGATTGGACTTTTTCCCTTTATTTGATGCTACATTGATAAAAAATTTATTGGAATCTTCGTAGACTTGGTTAGTCCCATCTTTGTAGCTTAAAATTATATCCAATCCATGAGATCCCCCAGCAATTTTATCAGAAGGAGTTATCTCAAAGTCTACATTGGAGGATTTCCCACCAGGGATTTTTTCTATATATTTACTATTGAATCCAGAGGAAAGTGTAAATGTATCATTGCTTATCCCACCTAAGGATACTTTAATATCCTTTGCATCTAAGGTTCCATTGTTTTTTAGTTCAAACCCTATACTAGTGGGTTTTCTAGGTACTGATACTTTAGGATTTACATCTACTTTACTTATAGATACTAAAGGTTTAGTATTTTTGTTTTCAACCTTTACATAGATGGTTTCAGAACTTGTAAAGGGTATATCATATCTATTGTAGAATTGAAAGTTGATTTTAACTGGATAAGTCTTACTTTCAGCATATTTATCTATACTTATCCTAAGATCTATATCCTTCGATCTACCACTAGCTAATCTAGATATACTTTCATATCCAGAGCCGTCAAGGTTTAATGGAGAAGCTCCATCTATTTCGGCAGTAACAGTTATATCTTCAGCGTAATTATTGCTAGTGTTTTTTACGGTAATAGGAAGATATGTAGACCTACCAGCTTCACCAGTGATGGTTTTGGAGCTTACTATTGCTAAAGCTGGGATTATTTTTGTTTCATCTATTTTCTCAGGTTCTTCAATGGTGCTAGAGGGAACAATATTTGGGACATCAACATAGTCTGAGATGGTATATTGCTCATCATTAGCATTTTTATAATATATTGTAATAGGAACTTTTGGTGAGTTGCCGCCATTATATTTAAGTTTAAAAGTAACTTTATAGTTTTCATTTACTAGCTTTTTAGAACCAGAATCTATTAATATAAATGAACTGGCATTGCCTAAACCAATATAAATATTTGATATATTTTGGGAAGAATCGGCTTCGACGGTAATTGTAAGCTCAAATTTATCTCCTTCTGTAATACTAGATGAATCTGTTTCTACTTTTGTTACTATGACATCTGTTTCATTATTAGTTTTTTTCGTCTCATTTTCAGCCGTAGCCATTCCCACAATAGGTATTTGTGCCAGTACCAATAGCAATACTAAGACTATACTAAGAAATTTTTTCATTTATTCCACATCCCCCTTTGTTTGATTTTTAACTATTTTTTCTACATTGCCATCTCTAATATAGATTACTCTGTGGGCATATGGAGATATTTCAACATCATGGGTTACTATGATTAGAGTTTGATGATTTTCCCTTGCCATATTTGTAATTAAATCCATGACTTCCATAGTAGTTTTAGTATCTAAGTTTCCAGTTGGTTCATCGGCAAATACTATCTTTGGTTTGCCGACAAATGCCCTTGCTATACTAACCCGCTGCTGCTGCCCACCACTCATTTCCGATGGCTTGTGGTTTAATCTATCCCCTAGCCCTACTGCATTTAACATTTCTTTGGCCATCTTGTCCCTTAATTTTCTAGGAATACCTCTAAATGTGAGACCCAAACTTACATTTTCCACAGCAGATAGAGTAGGTATTAAATTATAGGATTGAAAAACGAAACCAATATTCATCTGACGAAACTTGGCCAACTGTTTTTCATTCATTTTTTCTATATGCTGATTGCCTATGACTATCTCACCTTTAGTAGGCTTTTCCAAACCTGCCATCATATTAAGTAAGGTACTCTTGCCAGAACCTGAGGTTCCTAGTAAACAAACAAATTCTTCTTCATCAATAGAGAGGTTTATATCGTTTAATGCAACAATTTTTTCATCTCCCATTTTATAGATTTTTCTGACATTATTAAGTACTATTAATTCTTCCAATAAACAATTCACCTCCCGCATTAATTTAGCTATACCTATTTTATCACAGTATTTGCCTATTAAATAGTTACAAAATTGTTAAAAATAAATGGTCTAGGGGGTATGACTATATGGTGGATTTGTCGAATTGTATATATTTTAGGCAGATTGACAATTGTAAGGCTATAAATTACAATAATATTATCTGACTGACTGGTCAGTCAAACCATTGGAGGTATGAATATGAGAAGGAAAGATAGGATTATAGTACTAATTTTATTAATTGCCCTATTGGGTGCAGGATGTAGCCCTAAAGTCAAGAAGGATAATGAAGAAACTAAGGAAGATAAAAGTATCCCAGTTGAGCTTGGAAAGGTAGAGTTAGGCAGTATTTACAATAAAGCCATACTTTCAGGAAGGGCATTATCTGAAAAAGATGCCATGGTAATACCTGAAATACCTGGAAAAGTTAAAGATATAAACACAAGTGTAGGAAATACAGTGAAGAAGGGAGATTTATTATTTACCATAGAAAATAAAGAAATAGACAATCAAATAAAAGATCTTGATAGTACCTTAACGAATCTTCAGGGGAAAAAATCAGATTTAGAGGGTGAAATGGAAAAACAAAAGGCTCAATTAACGGCTGTATCACCAGGGGAAACTACGATTCCTTCAATGAAAGGAACTTTAGTGCCACCAAAGACTGAGCCAAGTATGGATACTTCCATGATACAAGAATTAGATGCTCAAATTGGAGAGGTATCAAAGGGACTAGAACAAGCAAAGGAAGCAAAGGAAAAGTTAAAGGTTAAATCACCTATTGAGGGGACAGTTTCTTTAATATCCATCAAAGAAGATGGAGTAGCCATGCAAGAGGAGCCTTCTATGATAGTTTCAGATTTAAATAATATGTATATAGAATTAAATGTAACGGAAGGCATTTTAAATAAGATAAAAGTAGGGGATAAAGTAAAGATTGATATTCCGTCCCTATCCAAAGAAGGCATGGATGGAAAGATAAATTTTATAAGCATAATGCCAAATATGAAAAATGGTTTATATACGGTAAGGGTTTCTATAGATGATAAGAATTTATCTTTAAAGCCAGGAATATTAGGGAAGGTATATTTTGAATTGGATAGATTAGATAATGTAATAGTACTTAATTCTAATGTAGTCATAGATAGAAATGGAGAAAAACTAGTGTATTTAGTGAAGGATGGCAAGGCAGTGGAAAGGACTGTAACTATTGGTATGGATACTGGCGAATTAGTGGAGATAACCAAGGGATTAAAGGAAGGAGAGGAAATAATAATAAAGGGACAAAACTTCCTTAAAAATGGGGATAAGGTAAAAGTCGTAAGGGGTGACAGATAATGAGTTTGTATGGATTTTCAGTAAAGAAACCTATTACGGTATTAATGATTACACTGGTGGTGATAATCATCGGTATAGTTTCCTTGACGAGGATTCCCCTAGATTTATTTCCCAAGATAGAAGTTCCTGTAGCTGTAGTTTCTACTACCTATGAGGGAGCTGGGCCAGAGGAAGTGGAATCCATCGTTACAAAGCCTATAGAAGGGGCTATTGCTACGGTATCTAATGTAAAGGAAATAAGCAGTATTTCCCAGGAAAGCAGTTCTTTAATCATTGCAGAGTTTAATTCAGGTACGGATATGAACTTTGCAGCCCTTGAAATGCGGGAGAAAATAGACTTAATCAAAGGATTTCTACCATCAAGTATAAAGACACCTATGGTTATGAAACTAGACCCTAATGCATTACCTATTATGGAGATTTCCCTTTATAGTGAAGATGATTTAAGTAGATTGGAATCTCAAGTTAAGGATACTATCATACCTAAAATAGAGGGAATAGAGGGAGTAGCCAATGTATCTTTAACAGGGGGCAGGGAAAAGGAAGTAGCCGTAGTAGTAGATGAGATGAAGGCAGCAAGCTATGGGCTAAATTTAGATACTATAGCTAAGTTAATTGGGGCAGAAAACTTAAATATGCCTGCAGGTCAGGTTAATAAAGGAGACAAAGAACTAACTCTAAAGGCCATAGGAGAATTCAAGTCTATAGATGATATTAAATCTATTCCTATACCATTAACGACTGGAGGGGTAATCCATCTTCAAGATGTAGCAGATGTGTCTATTGAAAACAAAGAAGTCAGCACTTTGTCTAGGGTAAATGGTAAGAAAAGCTTAAATATGTCCATACAAAAGCAATCAGGAGCTAATACGGTAATGGTTAGCAATAAGATTCATAAGGAATTAGGGAAAATCCTTAAAGATTATCCTAATATAGAAAAGGAAATCGTATTAGATCAGGCTGAATATATAAAACTCAGTATAAGGAATGTACTTAAAAATGCTTTAATAGGTGCAGCTTTGGCTGTGTTTGTTCTTTATTTGTTTTTAAGGGATATAAAGACCACTTTGATTATATCCGTATCTATTCCTATTTCTATAATAGCTACTTTCATCCTTCTCTATTTTGGTAATATAACTATAAATATGATGACCTTAGGAGGCATTGCCTTAGGAGTAGGGATGTTAGTGGATAATTCTATAGTGGTTCTTGAAAATATATATAGATTTAGTGAAGAAGGACTGCCAGCAGAAAGAGCAGCAGTAGAAGGGGCTAGAGAAGTTAGTATTGCAGTTGTTGCTTCTACTTTGACTACTATAGCAGTATTTTTCCCTATTGTTTTTGTCAAAGGGATTACTGCAACTATATTCAAGGAGTTGGCCCTTACGGTTACTTTTTCCTTGCTTATGTCTTTAATTGTGGCTCTCACTGTAATTCCAATGCTTAGTTCTAAATCCTTAAAGCATAAAAAGGAAAAGAAAAAAGATGTATTTAACAGGACCTATGCTAAATTTGAAACCCTTTATAGTAGATTACTAAACTGGGGATTAGGGCATAAAGGATTAGCAGTATTAATAGCTGTGGTTATTTTCATAGGTACTATGGCGCCAACTTTTTATTTAGGTGGAGAGTTTTTTCCTCCAATTGATGAAGGAGTCTTTACTATAAATGCGAAATTACCTGAAGGAGCTAGCTATTTAGAGACTAATGATATTATAAGAACCATAGAGGAGAAAATTAAGGATATAAAAGAAATAGACACTATATTTGCCTCTGTAGGTACTGGAGGAGGTTCTAATACCAATAAAGGCAGCATAGTAGTGACTTTAGTGGATAAAAAGGATAGACAAAGGAGCACCTTCCAAGTTGCCGATGAGGTAAGAAAGATTAGAGAGGATATTCCAGGAGCAGAAATATCTGTAGATGTGGCTTCCGATATGATGGCAGGTTTAGGTGGAGATCCAGTTAATATAACTATAAAAGGGGAAGACTTGGATACCCTAAAGAAGATTGCCGAAGATTTTAAAGAAATAGTTCAGTCTACAGAAGGAACTAGAGAAGTAAAACTTAGTTATGAAGAAGGAGTTCCAGAAATAAAGGTAGATTTCGATAGGGATTTATTAAGTCAATATGGTTTGACCACTTTCCAAGCAGCTGGAATAATAAGGGGAAGCATATCAGGAACTACCGCTTCTAGATATAAATATGAAGGAACGGAGATAGATATTGTAGTTAAGGGAGATGGAACTTTTAAGGAGAGCTTGGATTATCTTAAATCCTTGCCTTTGCCAACACCATTAGGAACTACCATACCTTTAGGGGAGGTAGCAAATATTACGATGGAGAATAGTCCTTCTACAATAAAAAGATTAAATCAATCCAGGACTATAAGCGTAACTAGCCAAATATTAAACAGAGATGTAGAATCTGTAATTGATGATATTGATCAGGTTTTACGTGATTATCCAATGCCTCATGGCTATAGCTTTACCTATGAAGGGCAGCACAAACAGCTAAGGGAAGCTTATAGCGATTTAACTTTGGCTATGATTTTGGCCATTGTATTTGTATTTTTAATACTGGCTAGCCAATTTGAGTCATTTAAATATCCATTTATCATAATTCTATCTATACCTTTAGCTTTTTCCGGAGGTGCATTGGGACTATTACTTACTGGAAATACTTTGAGCGTCCCAGCTATTGTAGGATGGCTTATATTATCTGGAATTGTAGTAAATAACGCCATAGTATTGGTGGATTATATAAACACCTTAAGAAAAGAAGGTATGAGTAGAGAGGAGGCCATATTGAAAGCAGGTCCTACAAGGCTTAGACCAATTCTTATGACTACTTTGACTACAATACTTGGGCTATTGCCTATGGCCATAGGCAAGGGAGAAGGAGCAGAGTTACAAAGCCCAATGGCTATAACCTTGATTGGAGGCCTTATACTATCCACCTTATTAACTTTAGTTTTCATTCCAGTAATGTACACAATAATAGATAATATTGGCAGCAGGAAAAGGGCGGGTGAAGAATAATATGACAGAAGATAGAAAGATGGATATTTTAAATTCAGCAGGGGAGGTCTTTTCGAAATATGGATTTCATGGTGCTAAAATGGAGGATATAGCCAGGGAAGCAGGTATTGGCAAAGGCACCATATATGGATATTTTGATAGTAAGAAATCTCTATTCTATGAAATGATAAAATATGGAATAGAAGAATATGAAAAAGGCATGGAAAAGGCTTTAAATATAGATGGAAGCATAAGGAATAAGTTGATTTATCTATGCAGATTTCACGGAGATTATTTGAATAGATATATAGGTATAACTCAAATAGTAATGACAGAAAAAGAAGTATTGCCTAAAGAATTGACGAAGGAAATACTGATGGAAAAGGCCGAATTATTTAATAGAATGGTGGAAATTATTAAAAGTGGGATTGACAATAGGAAACTAAGAAAAGATTTAGACCCAGAATTAGCAACCATTATAATAATAGGCTCCATGAATCAATTCTATGGGCAGAAAATGTTCTATGAAAATATAGATTACAAAAAAATTCGCCCCGAAGGCCTTGTAGATACGATTTTAGGAGGGCTAATGTAGACATATTACAAATATATTACCAATAACTTTCCTTTTTGGTGCCTGGCACCAAAAAGGAAAGTTATTGGGTTATGACTTATGTTATAATAAATATGACTAAATATAGTAATGGAGGTATAAGCATGGGAAAAACTATGATTAGAGTGAGAATGAGTTCTGGTGATGCCCATTATGGGGGAAATTTAGTAGATGGTTCTAAGATGTTGCAATTGTTCGGAGATGTAGCTACAGAATTACTTATTAGAAATGATGGGGATGAAGGTTTATTTGTAGCCTATGATAATGTGGAATTCCTAGCTCCTGTTTATGCTGGAGACTACATAGAAGCAGTAGGGGAGATTACTAAAATAGGCAACACCTCTAGAAAGATGAAATTTGAAGCAAGAAAGGTTATAGTTCCAAGACCAGATATTAATGATTCTGCTTGTGATGTATTAGAGGAACCTATAGTTGTTTGTAAAGCTGAAGGCACATGTGTAGTTCCAAAGGATAAAAAGAGAAAATAAAAGGGACAATCTTTTTTGTTTAAGAATGGGAGGCGATTTAATGGATAAATTGATCATAACTGCAGCCATATGTGGGGCTGAGGTAACGAAAAAAAATAACCCAAGCGTACCTTACACAGTAGAGGAAATAGGAAGAGAAGCAGAAGCTGCCTATAAGGCAGGGGCGAGTATTATACATTTACATGTAAGGTACGACGATGGTACTCCTACTCAAGATAAGGAAAGATTTAGAGAATGTATAGAGGAAATAAAGTTAAGATGCCCTAATGTTATTATTCAACCTTCAACAGGGGGAGCAGTGGGTATGTCTGATGAGGAAAGACTCCAACCAGTAGAACTTTTACCTGAAATGGCTACATTAGATTGTGGAACTTTAAACTTTGGCGGAGACGAGATATTTGTTAATACGGAAAATACTATTAAGAATTTTGGCAAGATAATGATAGAAAAAGGTGTAAAACCAGAGGTAGAAGTATTCGATAAAGGTATGATAGATTATGCTATTAAATATGCTAAGCAAGGATATATTTTAGAGCCTATGCATTTTGACTTTGTATTAGGAGTGCAAATGGCTGCCACTGCAAGGGATTTAGCCTTTATGATAGATAGTATACCCAAGGGGTCTACTTGGACAATAGCAGGGGTAGGGCGATATGAAATGCCAATGGCAGCTATGGGGATTGTCATGGGTGGACATGTTAGGGTAGGATTTGAAGACAATGTCTACCTATCCAAAGGGGTTTTAGCTAAATCCAACGGAGAATTAGTAGAAAAAGTTGTAAGAATGGCAAAGGAATTAGGTAGAGAAATAGCAACTCCAGATGAGACAAGAGAAATATTAGGCTTAAAGAAAAGATAAAAATAGGGATGAGCCAAGGGATATCAAGCTTTGTGCAATTAAGTTTTATCCTTTGGCTTATTTTTTTTATTATTTTTCGACAATAAGAAGGATTTTCACAATCCGTATAGAATTAATCTACTAAGGAGGTGTTCCTTTTGTTGATTAATGGATGCAAAATCATCACCGTTAGGTGTAGGTTTTGCGGTAGACTGCGAAAATATGACTTTAATGTATTTGAGGCAATGTCAAAAGACAAAGTTGAATATAGATGTAAATGCGGAGAAGTAAATGTTCTAGTTAGTAAAGGTAAGGATAACGACATAGGCTTTGAAGTTGGGTGTTTTAACTGTGGAGACAGGCATTACCATAATTTTAAATTAAAAGAGATAATTGAGGATAATAATATGGTTTACTGTTCTCACGGGGGTAATTTATTCTCTATAGAAAGTAAAAAAATTGCCAATCAAATACCATTAGAGGGACAAGCAAACATTGGGAATGAAGATAAAGAAATACATGGAGAAGATTATTTCAATAATTTCAATATTCTAACAAAAGCTCTAAAAAAAATATATGATTTGAATAAAAAACACAAAATAGATTGCGATTGTGGAAATGCAAAAATCAATGTAGAACTTTTTGCCGATAGGATAGAGTTAAAATGCGAAAATTGTCATAGCGTAAAGCTTATATTTACAGAAACTGAAGAAGACTTGAGTATTCTCCTAAAAAAGGATAAAATAATACTTAAAGAACGAAATATCTCTTGTATCGATTCCATCAAGGAAAAGAATAAAGATATAAAAAAATAGCATTGGGTAATATATAATAAAAAGATGCAGTAATAATTAAATAAGAGGAGGCATTTAATATGTTAGTTACAGGTAAGGAGCTTTTACAAGATGCTCATAAAAATAATTATGCAGTAGGTGCATTTAATGTAAACAATATGGAAATTGTGCAGGCTATTATAGAGGCAGCAGAGGAGATGAATTCACCCGTCATCCTTCAAGCTAGTCAGGGAGGATTAAAATATGCAGGTGTTGAATATATAGCTGCGTTAGGAAAATTAGCAGCAGAAAAGACAAAGGTACCTGTTGTGTTACATTTAGACCATGGTACAGATTTTGACCAAGTTATGCTTTGCATAAGACATGGATTTTCTTCTGTAATGATAGATGGTTCTAAATTTGATCTTAATGGCAATATTGCAATAACCAATAAAGTAATAGAAGTTGCCCATGCAGTAGGAGTATCCGTAGAGGCAGAACTAGGCAAAATTGGCGGAACAGAAGACCATATTACTGTAGATGAAAAAGATGCTGCTTTTACAGATCCTAATGAAGCTAAAAGATTTGTAGAGGAAACAAATGTAGATTCTTTAGCTATAGCTGTAGGAACTGCCCATGGAGTATATAAAGGAGAACCAAAACTTGATTTTGATAGAATTAAGATCATCAAGGAAATGTTAAATATGCCTTTAGTATTACATGGCTCTAGTGGTGTTCCTGATGAAGCTATTAAAAAGGCAGTATCTCTTGGAATAAACAAGATAAATATAGATACGGATTTAAGAATTGCTTTTGCTAAGGGCATCAAAGAATTCTTAAAGAAAAACCCAGACAATATAGACCCAAGAAAGATACTAACTCCAGCTAAAGAAGCCATGAAAGAAGCCGTAAAGGCAAAGATGACTATATTTGGCTCAGTAGGAAGAGCGTAGACAATTCACAATTTATTTTATGTCATCCTGGGCGTTAGCGAGGGATTTTAGGTTTTAATTGTCAATTGAATAATTGGGGGTAAAAATTATGAAATTATTTATTGATACGGCAAATATTGATGAGATAAGGGAAATAAATGAATGGGGGGTTATTTGTGGTGTAACTACCAACCCATCATTGATTGCAAAAGAAGGTAGGGATTTTAAACAAGTAATTGAAGAAATTGCTAGCATTGTTGATGGTCCCATTAGTGCAGAGGTTATATCCTTAGAAAAGGATGGTATGATAGAAGAAGCAAGAAAGCTTGCTAAACTAAGCCCAAATATTGTAGTTAAAATTCCTATGACAAGAGAAGGCTTAAAAGCTGTAAATGTTCTTTCCAAAGAAGGAATAAAAACCAATGTAACTTTGATATTTTCCCCTAATCAAGCATTATTAGCAGCAAGAGCAGGTGCCTCTTATGTTAGCCCATTTGTTGGAAGATTAGATGATATTGGCAATGAAGGAATGTATCTTATAGAGGATATAGCTCAAATATTTGATATCCATGGCATAGATACGGAAATAATAGCAGCAAGCATAAGACACCCAATCCACGTTATACAAGCAGCAAAGGAGGGGGCACATATTGCAACAATACCATATAAAGTATTTGTTCAGATGTTAGCTCACCCTTTGACAGATTCAGGAATTGAGAAATTTTTAAAGGATTGGGAAGGGCTTAAAAAATAATTGAGGATGGGATAAAAAAAAGGCCATCCCTATTGTCCTATTTGGGCAAAGGGATGGCTCTTTTTTTATCCAAATTTTTTAATTGTGAATTTAAATACATTTGTTTATAATAAGTATAGCACAATTAAATATAAAGGAGAGATGAATGTGGATAGAGATTTAGCTTTATCTTTAGTAAGAGTAACTGAAATCGCTGCATTGGCCTCAGGAAGATATATGGGAAGAGGAGACGAAATGGGCGCAGACCAGGCCGCAGTAGATGGTATGAGAGCTGCTTTTAACCTAGTAAATACAAAGGGTAGAGTGGTTATAGGAGAGGGAGAATTAGATGAAGCACCTATGTTATATATTGGAGAAGAAATAGGGAAAGGCATGGATATCCAAGCAGATATTGCTGTAGATCCATTAGATGGAACTACATTAGTGGCAAAGGGATTACCCAATGCAATTTCTGTCATAGCTATGGCACCTAAGGGATGTTTATTAAATGCTCCTGATACCTATATGAAAAAAATAGCAGTAGGACCAAAATCAGCAGGCAAAATCCATATTGATGCACCTATTAAAGAAAATTTAAAGGCTGTAGCCAAAGCTTTAAACAAAAACATATCCGATTTAACCGTTATTATTCAGGATAGAGAAAGACATCAGGGTATTATAGAAGAAGTGAGAAATGCAGGAGCTAGAATAAAACTATTCGGAGAAGGGGATGTAGCTGCTGCTATTGCAACTGCCTTTCCAGATACTGGGGTAGATATTTTAATAGGTATAGGAGGGGCACCTGAAGGAGTAATTGCAGCTTCTGCATTGAAATGTATGGGAGGGGATTTTCAAGGAAAGCTGTGTCCAATGAGTGAAAGTGAAAAAACAAGGTGCGAAAAAATGGGCTGGACTGAAGACAGACGTAGCCAAGTGCTTACAATGGATGATTTAGCTAAGGGAAATGATATATTTTTTGCAGCTACAGGGATTTCTGATGGAGATTTATTAAAAGGAGTAATCTATTATGGAGACAATTTAGCAAAGACCCATTCGGTTGTTATGAGATCAAAAACTGGGACTATTAGATTTGTAGAAGCTCGCCATAGGCTAGATAAAAACGATATATTGAAAAATTTATTAAAAAAGCATAGATAAGTATGCTATACTAATTGACGAGAAAAGCATAAGTAGAGTATACTATATATAAAATAAACCTTTAAGGGGGCTTTTTAATGGATAGAAATTTAGCTTTAAATCTAGTTAGAGTAACGGAGGCAGCAGCATTGCAATCGGCTCGTCATCTAGGAAGAGGAGACAAAATAAAAGCAGATCAAGCAGCAGTAGATGGCATGAGAAGGATGTTTGATACTTTATCCATTGATGGTGTAGTAGTTATTGGAGAAGGAGAAATGGACGAAGCACCTATGCTCTATATCGGTGAACAAATAGGAAAGAAGACAAAGAATTCTATAAAATTGGATATAGCAGTAGATCCTTTAGATGGGACTACTGCTGTAGCTAAGGGACTTTCTAATGCTATTTCTGTTGTAGCTGTAGCACCAAGAGGCTGCCTACTTCATGCACCTGATATGTATATGAACAAAATAGCCGTAGGACCAAAGGCAGCAGGGAAGGTTAATTTAGATGCACCAATAGAGGAAAATCTAAGAAATGTTTCCAAGGCACTTAACAAGGATATAACTGATATAACTGTGACTATGTTAGATAGACCAAGGCATGAGGAGTTAATCAGTAGAGTTAGAAAAACAGGGGCTAGGATAAAGTCCTTCCAAGACGGAGATGTGGCAGCAGCTATAGCCACTTGTTTTGAAGATTCTGGCGTAGATATAATGGTTGGCATTGGTGGAGCACCAGAAGGAGTTTTAGCAGCATCTGCCCTAAAATGTATGGGAGGCGAATTCCAAGGGAGGCTCTATCCTATGAATGATGATGAAAAGGTTAGATGTACTGAAATGGGCATTTATCATATAGAAAATATACTTACTATGGAGGATTTAGCTAAGGGAAATGAAATCGTATTTGCAGCCACTGGTATCTCTAATGGAGAGTTACTAAAGGGTGTTGTTTACTATGAAAACAATATGGCTAAAACCTATTCTGTTGTAATGAGAGCTGAAACTGGTACTATAAGGTTTATAGAAGCTATACATAGACTAGATAAAAAACCAGAGTATGCAAAATAATTGGATTTGACTAATGAATATTATAATGCTATTATTATATTAACAATGCTTATCCATCTGAGCATATCTTAAAAACTATTCTAATGGCACAAGTTTACGGGAGGTAAAAATTTAAGAGTTATACATAATAGCTGATGAAATTTAAGTTTCATCAGCATAGACTTGTTTTAAATATTGTGGAGGTGAAGTTTTGGATTCAAGTATTTTACACGGTAAAAAGTTAGAAGATCTACGGGTTATAGCTAAAACCATAGGGATAAAAAGTATTACCAAGTATAGAAAAGGTGAATTAATCGATTTGATTTTGCAAAACGCTGTAGATGAAAAAGAAGAAGAAAATCCGAAGAATGATAAAGTAAATGATAAAGTAAATGGTCAGGTAGAGGAAATAGAACTCGAAGATATAAATATGGAAGAATTACCTGACAAGGTAAGTGAAGAATTAGAACAAATGGATAATATTAATAGTGCCGAAGGAATATTGGAGATCCATCAAGATGGATATGGCTTTTTAAGATGTGAAAATTATTTATCTGGAGATAACGATATATATGTATCTCCATCTCAAATAAGAAGATTTAGGCTGAGAACTGGGGATAAAGTATATGGTATTACCAGACCACCAAAATCTGGTGAGAAATATAAAGCCCTTCTTTATATGAAAAATGTTAATGGTCTAAATCCAGAAACGTGCATAAATAGACCAGATTTTGATAGTCTAACTCCTATCTATCCTAGAAAAAGGATATCATTAGAAACAGTTCCTAATGAGCTTTCCACAAGGATTATCGATTTAATTGCACCTATTGGTAAAGGGCAAAGGGGAATGATTGTATCTCCTCCAAAAGCAGGCAAAACAACTCTTCTTAAAAATGTTGCTAATGCTATTTCTGAGAATTATCCTGATATAGAAATAATAGTTCTTTTAATAGATGAAAGACCTGAAGAAGTAACAGATATGAAAAGATCTGTTAATGGTGATGTAGTTTATTCAACCTTTGATGAGCTTCCAAACCATCATACCAAAGTAGCTGAAATAGTTCTTGAAAGGGCCAAAAGATTAGTAGAGCATGGTAAAGATGTAGTAGTTTTACTAGATAGTATTACTCGTCTTGCTAGAGCCTATAACTTGACTATTCCTGCTACAGGAAGGACTTTATCTGGAGGATTAGATCCAGGTGCCCTTCATAGACCAAAAAGGTTTTTTGGTGCAGCAAGGAATTTAGAAGAAGGGGGAAGCTTGACTATTTTAGCCACTGCCCTAGTAGAAACGGGAAG
Source organism: Firmicutes bacterium UBA4916 (assembly GCA_002398845.1). GTDB lineage: Bacteria > Bacillota > Clostridia > Tissierellales > Tepidimicrobiaceae > Mt11. Next base: position 36,551 of record DHBY01000013.1, read on the forward strand.
TAGAATGGATGATGTTATATTTGAAGAATTTAAGGGTACAGGTAATATGGAGATTCATTTAGATAGAAAGTTATCTGAAAAGAGGATTTTTCCAGCTCTAGATATTAATAAATCAGGAACTAGGAGAGAAGAACTATTACTAAGTCAAAAAGAATTAGAAACTATATGGAGCATGAGAAAAGCTTTAAGCAATGCACCAACCCAAGATGTAACAGAAACCTTAATTGAAAACCTAATGAGAACTAAAAACAATGAAGAGTTTATAGAAGAGATGAGAAATAAAATTTGGTTTTAGTTGAAATAATTTTAAGATTATGCTATAATTAATTGGTCAAAATGTGTAAAACAGTATATTGTTATATACTTGCAGCAAAGAGAGGTGAAAGCAATGAAAAAGGGAATTCATCCAGAATATTATGAAGCTACAGTAAGATGTGCATGTGGAAATACATTTAAAACCGGTTCAACAAAAAAAGAATTAAGAGTTGAAGTTTGTTCAGAATGTCATCCATTCTTTACAGGACGTCAAAAATTTGTTGAACGTGGTGGCCGTGTTGAAAAATTCAAGAAGAAATATGGTATGGATTAATTTCTTCACCAAATTAGGTTAGTTGCCCATAGCATCTAACCTTTATTTTTATAAAAATTTATAAATTGTCAATTGTCCATTGTCAACTGTCAATTGATAAAAGGGGGTTGTCAAATAGATGAAAATAAAAGATATTAATAGAGTCCCCAAGCATATAACCACCATAGGAGGTCAAGCTTTAATAGAAGGCATTCTCATGAGAGGGCCCAAAGATGTGGCTATAGCAGTGAGGAAAGCTGATAAAGAAATAGTCCTTAAAAAAAATAAACTTAATACCTTAGGTATGAGATATAAATTTTTTAGTCTACCATTTATAAGAGGTATAGTAGGTTTAGTAGAATCCATGGTCTTTGGAATAAAGGCCCTAATGTACTCAGCAGAATTTTTCGATGAAGGTGTAGAGGAAGAAAAAAAGGAAAGCTTTTTAGATAGAACTTTTAAGGATAAAGCAGAAAGTGTGGAAATAGTTTTAACATTGCTATTTTCATTAGTATTAACTATAGTCTTATTTATCCTATTGCCAAGCTTTTTAACCAATTTCTTTAAAAAGAGAATAGAAACACCTTTTTTATTAAATTTAGTAGAGGGTTTAATCCGTATAGCTATATTTCTCATATATATAATAGTAGTTTCCAAAATGGAGGATGTAGGCAGAGTCTTTGAATATCATGGTGCAGAGCATAAAACCATTCACTGCTATGAAAATGGTGATGATTTAACTGTAGAAAATGTAAAGAAATATCCTATACTTCATCCAAGATGTGGCACTAGTTTCTTATTTATGGTAATGATTGTAAGTATTTTAGTCCTATCGTTTTTTGGATGGCCTGATCCATTCCTAAGACATCTAATTAGAATATTGATGCTTCCTGTAATTGCAGGAATATCCTATGAGATAAATAGATTAATTGGTAAGAGTAATTCAGCCCTAGCCTATTATCTATCCTATCCTGGCCTTATGATGCAAAAAATTGCAACAGTAAAGGAGCCAGACGGAGAACAAATAGAAGTAGCCATAGCCGCTTTAAATGCTGTTTTAACTAATAACAAGGAGGAAGATTTGTGGAAATAAACCACTTGTTAAAAAAGGGAGTAGAAATGATAAAGGATAGAGAATACGGAAACCCCGTATTAGAGGCGGCCCTTTTACTTGGGAAATTATTAAATGTGGATAAAACCTATATTTATACCCATGGAGATACCCAAGTACCACAGCCTACTGTGGACAAATTTTTAGAATTAATGGGTATGAGAAAACTAGGCTATCCTATTCAGTATATATTAAAAGAAAAGGAGTTTATGGGTCTTGATTTTTATGTGGATGAAGGGGTCTTGATTCCCCGTTCTGATACGGAAACTTTGGTTGAGTATGTTTTAGAATATATTGATAAGAAATATAAAGATGAATCCATAAATTTTCTTGACTTAGGCATAGGTAGTGGTGCTATAATTTTATCTGTAGCTTATTATAAGAAAAATGTAAATGCCTACGGAGTGGATATCCATGATATTCCTTTAAAAATAGCCAATATAAACAAGGAAAAGTTTAATTTAAATAACGTCTTCTTGTATAAGGGAGATTTATTTCAAGGAATAGAAGGATTGGGGTTAGAAGGCAAAATTCATATTATAGCTTCTAATCCCCCATATATACCTAAAAAGGAAATCGAAACTCTACAAAGAGAAGTAAAAGATTATGAGCCTATGTCTGCATTAGATGGTGGAGAGGACGGAATTATCTTTTATAGAAAGATAATTCCCGAAAGCAGGAGATATTTAAAAGATGGGGGATTGCTAATTTTAGAAATAGGCTGTGATCAAGGCAGGAAAGTAGAGAATATATTTATAAGGGAAGGATATAAAGACATTTGTATATTGAAAGATTTACAAGGCTTAGACAGAGTGGCCTTAGGAATTATGAAATAAGGAGGTCGAGCGGTGGAAATTTTAGTTAAATTATTTATTTCTTTTTTTAAGATAGGAGCCTTTAGTTTTGGTGGGGGATATGCTATGCTTCCTCTAATCAAAGAAGAAATCATTGGGGTTCATGGATGGCTTACTAATGCAGAATTTATAGATATAGTGGCAGTATCGGAGATGACTCCAGGACCTATTGCTATAAATAGTGCTACTTTTTTAGGCTTTAAGGTGTCAGGAATACTAGGTTCAATAGTTGCTACAGTGGCAGTAATATTGCCCTCTTTTATAATTATGAGTATTATTATCCACTTTCTTAACAAATTTAAAAACTCCCCCTATTCAGATTGGTTTTTTATAGGCATAAGACCTATAGTTTTAGGGCTTGTTGCTTCTGCAGCTGTATCTGTAGCTATGGATGCTTTTATAGATATTAAATCAATATTAATATGTATAGCATTATTTTATCTTGTAACTTTTAAAAAGTTAAACCCTATATTTGCCATTATTTTAGCAGGGATAACAGGAGTAATATTATATTAAGGATAGGTGAGGACTATGTTATTTAAGCTATTTATTACTTTTTTCAAAATAGGAGCCTTCACAATAGGTGGAGGATATGCTATGATACCAATTATTCAAGAAGAAGTAGTGGATAAGAATAAATGGATAGAGGAAGATGAATTCCTAGATGCTATTGCTATAGCTCAAGGAGCCCCTGGAGCCATGGCTGTCAATACTAGCATATACATAGGATATAAATTAGAAGGATTAAAAGGAGCTTTAGCTTGTTTATTAGGTACTGTTTTGCCTTCTTTTTTGATTATACTATTAATTGCAACGGTATTTTTCCAATACAGAAATAACCCAGTTATAGAGAAGGTGTTTTTAGGCATTAGACCTGCTGTAGTAGCCCTTATTTCATCGGCAGTATATAAACTAGCAAAATCATCAAATTTCGGCTATAAAAAATTATTTATATCCCTATTAACGGTTCTTATCATAGTACTTTTAAATATAAGCCCTATATATTTGATATTAATTGGTGGAATTGGCTCCATAATATACAATAAAATAAGTTTAAAAAGAGAAAAATAATTTCTTTACAATCTATTCTGATTATGCTATTCTTCTCTTTATGAATTGGATTTTTATATATGAATCATGGTATAATATATACGCATATTAATTAGAATAATAATTTTTTATCCATAGATTAGACAAGGACATGGAAAGGAGGTAAAACATGATAGAAAAATTATCATTTTTAGAAAACAAATATAAGGAATTAAGTGAAAAGATAATCGATCCTGAAATTATAAATAATATTGAGGAATGGCAAAAATTGATGAAGGAACATGCAGAAATTGAGCCAATTGTTTTTAAATATAGGGAATACACCAAAGCTCAAGATACCCTTGAAGAAGACAAGGAAATGTTAAAAGAAAAACTAGACGATGAAATGAAAGAACTATTAAAGGATGAAATATCTGGGCTAGAAGAGACCGTTATCAAATTAGAAGAAGAACTAAAGGTACTTCTAATACCAAAGGATCCAAATGACCACAAAAATGTTATTGTAGAAATAAGGGCAGGGGCCGGCGGAGATGAGGCTGGACTATTTGCTGGAGACTTGTTTAGAATGTATAGTATGTATGCAGAAAGGCAAGGATGGAAAACTGAAATCATGAGTTCCAATGAACAAGGTGTAGGTGGATTCAAAGAAGTTATATTCATGATAAAAGGTAAAGGTGCCTATAGTAGATTAAAATATGAGTCTGGTGTCCATAGGGTTCAAAGGGTTCCTACTACAGAGTCCAGTGGTAGAATCCATACATCAACAGCTACAGTTGCAGTATTACCAGAGGCAGAGGATATTGATATAGAAGTTAATCCATCAGATATAAGAGTGGATGTATATCGTTCTTCTGGAAATGGCGGTCAAAGTGTTAATACTACCGACTCTGCAGTTAGAATAACTCATATTCCAACAGGAATGGTAGTAGCTTGCCAAGATGAAAAATCTCAACTTAAGAATAAAGAAAAGGCAATGAAGATACTAAAGACTAGGCTATATGATAAGCTTATGAATGAACAACATGCTGAAATAGCTGAGGAAAGAAGAAGCCAAGTAGGAACAGGTGATAGATCCGAAAGAATTAGAACCTATAACTTCCCTCAAGGTAGAATAACAGATCATAGAATCAATATGACAGTATATAAATTAGAGAGTTTTTTAGATGGGGATATTGATGAAATGATAGACGGATTAATAACATCCGACCAAGCAAAAAAGCTAAAACAAGTAGGATAATAAAATGGTAAATTAAAGGGACTACAGGCTTTCATATGGCCTTTTGTCCCTTTAATTATTTTAAGCTTGGTTTGAGGATATAATAAAATAGAATAGATAAATTTGGAGGAATTAAAATGGATGTCCAACTTAAACCATATAAGAAAAACTTTGAATATTCATATTCCCTGGGAGTTTTTCCAACATTAGAACTTTTAAATTTTAAGCCTTATGAGGTAATTCAAGTGATAATAAGTGAAAATAGCAAAGAAAACCAAGGGGTTATGAAGATATTAGATATATGCAGGGAAAAAGACATAGAAGTTCAGATAAATGACAAAGCCATAAATAGAATAAGTAAAAAAGAAAATTGCTATGCTATAGGCGTATTTAAGAAATATGAAGAAATATTAAATCAATCAAGAAATCATGTAGTTTTAGTAAACCCAAGTGATATGGGGAATTTAGGAACCATAATAAGGACCATTATAGGATTTAATATAAAAGATTTAGTAATCATAAGACCAGCTGTAGATATATATGATCCAAAAGCCGTTAGAGCATCTATGGGGGCTTTTTTTAGACTCCGTTTCCAATACTTTGACGATTTTGAAACCTATATGAAAAGCTTTGACCATGATATATATACATTTATGCTAAATGCCAAAGAAACCATACATACAGTAAAACCAGCAAAAAACAAACCATTTTCTCTAGTATTCGGCAATGAAGGAAGTGGTCTAAGCGATGATTTTTTAGACATAGGCACCAGCATTATAATACCCCACAGCCATGAAATCGACTCCCTAAATCTCTCCATAGCAGTAGGAATAGCTACCTATGAGTTCAACAAATGTTGACAGAGGGACGGGGGTGTTGTCAACTTGACAACACCCCCGTCCCTCTGTCAATTATTTAATTTGACATGAAAAGTAGTATACTGATAATATAATTTTAGAAAATAAATTTGAAAGGGGTTGAATAAAATTAAAAAAGCATCTAGGAAATTGCTAATATTTTTCTCGATATTTATACTTTTATTGGGTATTCCAGTGAGTTCCCATGCAGAAAGTTCTTTATCTATTCCAAGATGGATTGTTGAAGCTGAGCTTTTGACAAATGGTGATTTAAGTATCGTAGAAGACTTAACATTCGATTTTAGTGGAGACTTCAATGGAGTGTTCAGACAAGTAGTTTTGGAAGGTACCTCTGGAATGAAAAACTTGAGCGTTAGGGAAATGGTTAAAAACAAAGAAATAAAATATGCAAATGTTTCTGATGCAGCAAAAGGAGACAGTGGAGTTTTTACCACAAGTGAAAATAATGACTTTAATACCATAAAAATATTTTCTCCATCTAGCAACCAACAAAAAACCTTTAGAATCAGCTATATAATCAAAGACGTGGCAGTTAAATACAGTGATACAGGCGAATTGTACTATAAATTTCTAGGGAAAGAAAATGAAACCCCAATAGACTTTTTCTCTGTAAATTTAAAGCTTCCAGGAAGCAAAAAAGATAGAGTTAAAATATACGCTCATGGTCCTTCAAATGGAAAAGTCAATTTTAAAAGTGACAATATTGTTCATCTAGAAGTAGAAAATGTACCGACGAATACATTTGTTGAAGCTAGGGTGCTCTTTCCAACTGAATTCATCCCTGACTCACACAATATATCAAGCAAGGATGGATATAGTGAGATTATGGGAGAAGAACAAAGATTTGCTCAAAAGTTGAAACAAAAAAGTATCCGAAGGGAAAAAGCAAAAACGGGCTTTAATTATATTTCTATAGCATTAGGCGGACTCCAACTGATATTTATAACGCTATTTGCATCGAAAACAAGAAGAGAACTAAATATTTATAGAAAATCTGACTACAACATTATTCCTGAAGACTGTACACCTGCAGTTGCAAGTTATCTTGTAAATTTAAATATAAGTTCCAATTCAATCATCGCTACAATATTTGATTTATGTAGAAAAGGCTATTTAAGCATTGAAGGAATAAAAGATGATATTTCAAATTTCAAATTGACAAAAATTAAAGAAGTAGATAATGAATTGTTAAAGCATGAAAAGTATTTTATAGGATGGCTAATAGATTCCATCGGCGATGGAAAACAGGTTACTACAGATGATATAGAATAT
>DHBY01000001.1 GCA_002398845.1 Firmicutes bacterium UBA4916
TTCCTTATTCCAATAGCTTAACTGGACTAATGCAGCTGCCAATGTCTCCTTTAATGGTGCCTCCACGCTTCCCAATCTATATCCCCTCTTATGTAATCCTGCTCCAGAAGTATTAATTGTTAATGTGGCTATATCCTTTAATAATGAAACCTCTATGGTAAACTTAGCTCCTGTTTCCTTAAACCATTCTGTCTTGTACTTTGTCTTTAACTTTTCAACTATAGCTTTTTTGACTATAGCCTGGGAGTCAGAAATACTAAATAGCCTAGAATCTACAGATTTTCCTTCTACTGTAAACTCCCCATCCTCCGTAATCCACTCATCCCAAGGAAGTGCTTTGGTCTTTTCAAATAGCTCTTCAAAAGTAGTCGCCTTAAATTCCCCCATCTTTAATAGTACCCTATCCGCAGATCTTAACCATAGATTTGCAATAGGAATATCTTTTTCTGTTCCTTTGAAGGTAACCTTACCATTTTCCACTACCAAATCCTCATATCCTAATTTCAATAATTCTCTTTTTACTATGGCCTCTAATCCAAAAGTTGATGTTGCAATTAATTCAATTTGCTCCATATAATTCTTCCTTTCTTTTTACATTGTTCTATTTTTTGCATAATACCTTATCTTTATTATACCTAAAATTTAAAAATATTACTTTATTAATGTGTTTTATTTAAAACATTTGGGTATATAATCTTATAGGTTCAGATTATAGACATAAAATAAGAAAACTTATAAGGAGGTTTTTATATATGAAAAATTTAGGATCATTATATCAAAGTGGGGATTGGAAAGGTGAAAAGCATGTACCTGTAATCCATGCTCCTGAAAAAGTTAAAAAAGGTGAAGTTGTTGAATTAAGGATAAATATCGGAGAAGAAATTACACACCCAAATACATTAGAACATCATATTTCTTGGATTAAAGTGTATTTCCAGCCTGAAAAAAGTAAATTTCCAATTGAACTAGGTACTTATGATTTTACAGCTCATGGTGAACTTGGTACTTTCACTGAACCAGATGTAACACTTAAATTTAAAGCTGAAAAGTCGGGCACAATCCTTGCTTCAAGTTATTGTAATATTCATGGATTATGGGAAAATAGTGCTAAATTAACTGTAGAGGACTAGTATAGTCCTCTTTTTTTACCCTTGACAATATTTCTTTTATATATTAACATACTAGTAAAATTAAGCATATTATTAAAAGTATAATTATTAAAATCTAATATAAAACTATGATGGATTTAGTAGCTCCTTTATGGTTAAAATACAGAGAATAGACAAAAGGTGAGAGGTCTATAACCTAATAATTGAGTGAATTACAATTCTTGAGTTTCAATAGGAAACTATTGCGGCTTGTCACACGTTAAGTGATTGGAGGCTATTTGCAAATTAAGGTGGTACCACGGGGTGTCTTCTCGTCCTTTCATGAGAAGATATCCCTTTTTTATTTGAAAAAAATATTTAATATAAGTTTTAGGAGGGATAAATATGACAAATGTATATGATGTGTTACAAGAAAGAGGTTATATAGACCAATCAACCTATGAAGACGAACTTAGGGAACTTTTAGGTAAGGAACCCGTTACCTTTTATGTAGGATTTGATGCTACTGCAGATAGTTTAACTTTAGGCCATTTTATTCAAATAATGGTAATGATGCATATGCAAAAAGCTGGCCATAGACCTATAGCTTTATTAGGTGGCGGTACTACTATGGTTGGAGACCCATCAGGCAGAACTGATATGAGAAAGATGCTTACAAAGGAGATAATCGATCATAATGCTTCAAAATTTAAAGAACAATTATCAAGATTTATCGATTTTAGTGATGATAAAGCCCTAATAGTTAACAATGCAGATTGGCTACTTAAATTAAATTTCTTAGAATTCATGAGAGAAGTTGGTGTCCATTTTTCAGTAAATAGAATGATTAACTTCGACTGTTATAAGAATAGATTAGAAGAGGGATTGACCTTTTTTGAATTTAGCTATATGCTAATGCAATCCTATGATTTCTTAAAGCTATATAGGGATTATAACTGTCGTCTTGAAGTAGGTGGTAGCGATCAATGGTCGAATATCCTTGGAGGATATGAGTTAGTTAGAAAACTAGAAAATGATAAGGTATATGCTATGACCTTTAAACTTCTATCCACTGCATCAGGAATTAAAATGGGTAAAACATCTGCCGGTACCATTTGGTTAGATCCTGAAAAAACTTCACCTTATGAATTTTATCAGTACCTAAGAAATTCAGATGATAGAGATGTAGAAAAATTCCTAAGTCTGTTGACCTTCTTGCCAATGGAAGAAGTTAAAAGATTAGGCGCTCTAGAAGGTGCTGAAATCAATAAAGCTAAAGAAGTCCTTGCCTTCGAGGTTACAAAAATGGTTCATGGTGAAGAAGAAGCAATAAAAGCTCAGAAAGCTTCAAGAGCTCTATTTGAAGGAGCTATGGCTGGAGGTTCTATACCTTTTACAGAACTTGATGAATCTACTTTTGAAAAAGGTATGGGCATATTGGATTTATTAAAAGAAGTAAAGCTAACAAAATCCAATGGCGAAGGTAGAAGACTTGTAGAACAAGGTGGGATTACAATAGATGATGAAAAAGTTGAAGATATAAATAAAACTATCACTTTAAAGGATTTTAAAGATGGAAAATTATTGATTAGAAAAGGCAAGAAGGTATACCATCAAATAAGAATTAAATAGAGTTAAATAGCGGTCCTGCTAAGGCAGGACTTTTTTATTGAAATAAACCTTTTTTTACCACATATTTCAAAGTGATGCCAATATTATGTTTACCATCCAAGTATTGAGCCTTTATGTCACAAAAATTTAATGATATACTTTTAAAAAATTACTTTTGAAAGGGGGACGGATTGAATTTAAAATTTAAGGAGGAATATAAAATGAAGAAAAATGGTAAAAAAGTATTGGTTTCATTAGCTGCAACTATGTTATTAGCATCATCTGTAGGACATGCTCAAAGTTTTTATTATAAGGTACCAAAAGATTGCACATCCTCTGGGGAATCTACTATTAATTGTAATTACTCAAATACAAATTCAAATACAAGGGTCATCAAATACTCACTTAATAATAGTTCTTGGAATAACAATTGGTATTCGAAATACAATAATACTGAGAAACCTACAAACCCTAAAGTTAATAACCCTGAGGAAAGCCAAGATACAAATACAGATAATAAAGAAAATGACAATAATCCTATTGATAATAATAAAAATAATACTAAACCAGATGACTCAAACACAGGAGCTAACTCTTCTGTTGAAATGGAAGTAGTAAAACTAGTAAATATAGAAAGACAAAAAGAAGGACTAGCTCCATTAACTTATAGTGAAGAACTATCAAAAGTTGCAAAATTAAAGTCACAGGACATGGCAGATAATAACTATTTTAATCACAACTCCCCTACTTACGGAGATCCTTTCACTATGATGAAAAACTTCGGTATTAAATATAGTACCGCAGGAGAAAATATAGCAAAAGGATACTTTAATGCTCAATCTGTAATGAATGGATGGATGAATTCATCAGGACATAGGGCAAACATAATGAACCCAAGCTTTGGGAAAATTGGAGTTGGATATGTAGAGAAAAACGGGACAACCTATTGGACTCAAATGTTCACAAACTAGTCCTTGACAATTAAACATAAGTTGATATAATCAATAGCTAGGAATCTAATAATTAGATTCCTAGCTATTTTTTTGCTTGAGTTTATATTATTATATGATTTTTTAAACATATATAAATAAAACCCTAAGGATTGAAATCCTTAGGGTTTTAAATTCTTATTAAACTATCTAGCTGGTGTTACATTTTCAGCTTGAGGGCCTTTTGCGCCTTCTACTATATCAAAAGTAACTGCTTCGCCTTCTTCTAAAGTTTTGAATCCACTTTTGTTAATTTGTGAAAAATGTACAAATACATCTGTACCTTCTTCAGTTTGAATAAATCCAAATCCTTTTTCTGAGTTAAACCATTTTACTGTACCGTTAGCCATTCTAAATACCTCCAAATTTTTATTCCCTTTAATTCCCAGAGCGTTTACAAGAAATAAAGATTTGGAGATCATTATAATCTATATAAATCTTATTTCTTTAACCATTTTTAATTACTACATAAAAACTTAAACTAAACTACTTTACTGACGAATTAAGGTTACAATTCATTATATCCTCTATTATAAAAAATAGCAACTAGTTTTTGGGGAATTTTTAATTTCTAATAGCTTAAGTAATGAAATATCTTTTTTATCTACTTCCTCTGCGCCTATAAATGCACTAGGTAAAAATAAAATCAAAATTAATAAAGATATAAAACATTTTCTCACAAAAATCCTCCTGTCAATTATCCCCTATTTCTATTTATTAATTCTACATTATTCAATAATATCAACAATTACAGTATCTGCACAGGTAAGCCCGTCTTTACATAGAATTCCTACATTCTTTATGGTATCCTCTAT
>DHBY01000070.1 GCA_002398845.1 Firmicutes bacterium UBA4916
CGTGCAACAATGGGTATAACGGGGACTTGTAACAATTCTTTAAGTCTATCTATTTGGATTTCAATTCCCTTTTTTTCTGCTTCATCCATTAGATTTATGCATATTATAACATTGTTTGTAGCTTCCATAACTTGTAGACTTAAGTTTAGGTTTCTTTCTAAATTAGTACCATCAACTACTACTATGGTTACTTTAGGATTGCCAAAGCAAATAAAATCTCTTGCAATTTCTTCTTCCTGAGAGTTTATAAATAAGGAATAGGTACCAGGTAAATCTACCAATAGATAATCTAAATCTTCATAGCTAAAGTAACCCTTAGCATTAGCCACAGTTTTACCTGGCCAATTACCTGTATGCTGTTTCAATCCTGTTAAGTAATTAAAAAGTGTACTTTTACCTGTATTTGGATTTCCAGCTAATCCAATGATAATTTTGCCTTTTTCATCATCTGTAATAAATAATTCATCTAAATTGCTTTCTTTAGCTCGGGTTAACATATTAACACCCCCATTTAAACCATGCGAACTAAAATATTTTCAGCTTCTTCTTTTCTAATAGCTATTACAGTACCTCTAATATTAAAGGCAATAGGATTACCAGAAGGACTATATCTTTCTGTTTTTACCATAGTATTTGGAATAAGACCTAAGTCTAAAAACCTTCTCTTAAGATTGTTTTCATTTATATATTCAACCTGCCCTAGTTTACCTATGGGAAGGCAATTTAGAGAAATGTATTCTTTAGAACTCATATAGACACCTCCATCAAATTGGATGGACTACTCCATCCTACCTATTTTCATCATATGATAACCTTATATAAGCGGTTCCATATAAAAAATATTCTATGGAACAATTAATTTTCGCTGGCGTATGATGATTGTGAGCATATAAATTCAAGAATAGGAGGTTTAAGACATGAATGGAGATTATTATTATGCACAAAGAAGTCAAGAGGCTCTGGCAAGGGCCTATGTACCTTTTCAAATAATGAACCAAGTATATAGTCCAAGTGAAGCATTGGAAAAGGGTACTTTGTTCCCAGAATTATATAGACCTTACAAAGTAAGGGAAGTGGATATTTATGGAGGTGGTTTTAATGGATAAGGAACAAATGAAATTGTTAAAAGAGCTTATGGAACTTGAATTTGTCGTATTAGAAACAGCTCTTTATCTAAATATTAATCCAAATGATGAAAGGGCTTTAAGGCTTCACAACACATACTCTCAAAAAAGTAGCGAATTAGAATCTTTATATCAAGCAAAATATGGCCCATTAAAGAATACAGGAATGAGCAAATGCCCTTGGGCTTATATTGATTCACCGTGGCCTTGGGAAATAAATTTTAATCTATAGTAGGAGGGATAGAAATGTGGATATACGAAAAGAAACTACAATACCCTGTTAGAGTAGATACATGTAACCCTACTTTAGCAGCTATGATTATAGAACAATTTGGGGGTCCAGATGGGGAGCTATCAGCAGGCATAAGATACTTAACCCAAAGATGGACTATGCCTATAAATCAAGGGAAAGCTATATTAACAGATATCGGCACAGAAGAACTAGCCCACTGGGAAATAATAGGGACTTTAGTATGGAGATTGGTAAAAGATGCTCCAGTAGAAAAAATAAAGGGGACCCCTTTTGAAGCCCATTATGTAAATCATGGAAAGAGCCCATTTCCTCATAATGCAGCAGGAGAAGCATGGACAGCAGGCTATATTCAATCTAAAGCAGATCCAATAGCAGATCTTCATGAAGATATGGCTGCAGAAGAAAAAGCAAGAGCTACCTATGAATACTTAATAAGGGTTAGCGATGATCCAGGGGTTACTGATACCTTAAGATTTTTAAGGCAAAGAGAAATAGTTCATTTTCAAAGATTTGGAGAGACTCTTAGAATTGTTCAAGAAGAATTAGATAGGAAAAAATATTATTAAAAGGCAGAGAATATTCTTTGCCTTTAATTTTGCTCTAGACTTATTTATTAAAAAAGGGTACAATATTTATACAGTTATGATAAGGAAGGGGGATTATACATGAAAGCAATGACTCAAGATAATTTAAGATCGGCATATGGTGGAGAAAGTCAAGCACACATGAGATATAGAATTTGGAGTGACAAAGCCAATAAGGATGGATTCCCAACAGTAGCTAGATTATTTATGGCAACTTCAGATGCAGAAGAGGTACATGCTATATTGCACTTCAAGGCATTGAAAGATGAAAAAGGTGATTTTTCTGTAACTTCAGGTGGAGGATTTGGCCTTGGAACTACATCAGAAAATCTTCAAGGAGCAATCAATGGAGAGACATTTGAGGTAAATGAAATGTATCCTGCATACATAGCTGTAGCTGAAATGCAAAATGAAAAAGTAGCTTTATCAGCTATGAAATTTGCTATTGAAGCAGAGAAGGTTCATGCAGAATTATATACAAAAGCAAAAGAGGCAGTAGATAGTGGAAAGGATCTAGAAGCAAAGAAAATATATATTTGTCCAGTATGTGGATTTATTTCCATAACTGGGGAAGAAGATAATTGCCCAATATGTAAAGCAAAAAAAGAATTATTTAAAGAATATTAATAAGACGCCTTTTGGCGTCTTAGTTTTTTATGCAAACCTTTTCATAAATGGAATTCATTNNAGAATTATATACAAAAGCAAAAGAAGCAGTGGATAGTGGAAAGGATTTAGAAGCAAAGAAAATATATCTTTGTCCAGTATGTGGATTCATTTCCATAACTGGGGAGGAAGATAATTGCCCAATATGTAAA
>DHBY01000038.1 GCA_002398845.1 Firmicutes bacterium UBA4916
TTCTATTTATTAATAATATACCATGTTTAACCTACATTTCGTTTAAAATGGTACGAATGGTAGAAAAAACGGTATGAATAGCAAAACCCCTATTTCTAAAAATAGAGGTTCCCTTAATTAATCAATTATAATAATATCTCCAACATTCTCAAATCCATATCCTCCAAGGCTATTTACCCTTTCCTTAAATTCCTCAGATTTTATGGTTTTTATAAATTCTTTAACTCTTTCGTCTTCGAGTAATTTATAAGGCACTAAAAAATCATAGTCTTCAAAAGCTACATTTATAAAATCTAAATCTAAGGCTTTAGCTGCTGAATATACACCTAGTCCTGTGGTGGCAGAGCCAGTTTTTACTGCTGTGGCTACTGCCATATGGGTTGTCATTTCTCTGTCGTAGCCTTTAATGCTTGAAATATCTATGCCTTGTTTACTTAAATGATAATCTAAAAGTATCCTAGTTCCTGCTCCCCTTTGTCTATTAACATATACTATATCATCTCTTGTTAAGTCAGTAAAATTCTTTATATTTTTAGGGTTTCCTTTTTCTACTATGAAACCTTGATGTCTCTTTACACCTTTTATAATGGCCATCTTTTCTCCTGAGAAATATCTTTTAACATAGGATATATTGTATTCACCAGTTTCTAAGTCTAATAGATGAATTGGTGATATGTGACATTCTCCTCTTCTCATGGCAAGGATTCCTCCCATACTTCCTACATGACTTGAGGTTAATTTTATCATATCTCCTACTATATCCATTATTATGTCATGACTACCTATGGAAACCAAAGTCTCCTTTATCTGATTTAAAGGTTTTAAAAGTTTCACATCTACACTACCACCAGCCTCTACTCCTTCTAAAGATTGAGGAATCATAGCTATACCATCTGCTTTGACTAAACTCATAGTTACCCCTGCACCACCAGATAAAGGTGTGGCTATAAGCTTATCTCCTACAAATCCAAGATTAACTCTTACCAATTCTTTATTTTTCAATGAGGATACAATTTTCTTCGATGTAGTGGCTGTCGCAAATAAATCTTTTTCCTCTTTAAGGCCTATAAAATTCAATATTAACGGTTTAGCAAATGTCTCAAAAACTAAATAAGCAGATACTGGATACCCTGGTATACCTATTACAGGTTTTCCTTTTATCATACCGAGAATTGTAGGTTTCCCTGGTTTCAATGCTACACCATGGATTATTACCTCTCCTAATTCTTTGATTACTTTTACTGTATAATCCTTGGACCCAGCTGATGAACCTGCACCTATTATCAAAATATCGTTTTCTTCTACCCCTTTTAATACCGCTTCTTTTAGTAATTCATAATCATCCTTAACAGGACTATACCTATTAGGAGTTCCACCATTTTCTAATACCAATGCTTCAAATACTCTAGAGTTAGAGTCTATGATTTTGCCTTTTTCTAGATCTTCTATATTTTCTATAATTTCCGTACCCGTAGGTAAAATTCCTATTTGAGGCTTTTTATATACTTTAAACTTGTCTATCCCGCCAGACAATAATGCCCCTATATCAATAGGTCGAATCTTATGTTTCGATGGAATTATCATCTCCGTTGCTACTATATCCTCTCCTATGGGCCTTATATGCTGCCAAGGATGGGCAGCCTTTAATATTTGTATTTTCCCTTTTTCTATCTTTATTACATCTTCAATCATTATAACTGCATCATAAGGATCTAATACTACATTACCAGTGTTTATATATATAAAATCCTTGCCTTCTTCTAAAATTTTAGGATTAATTTCCGTTGCACCCAAAGTAGTAGATGATTCCACTAAAATACCATCCATAGCTGCTGCATTGTAATTAGGTGATGAGACTTTTGCATATTGAGGCTCAAAAGTCACCCTACCTAAAGAATTTATTACATCTACCTCTTCCCATTGAGGTTTAATATTTAGCTTTTCATAGTATCTTTTTCTAGCTTCATCTACATCTATATTATCTATGTAGGTGTTTCTTTTTTTGTTCATTTTCTAACTCCTTCCTTAGAACTAATTATTTCCCAAAATGACAATTCGGGAAAGTACATACTTCACAATTTAAACAAAGTCCCCCATATCCCGATTTTGTAATATCCTTTTTTTCTATTTTTTCCCCTGCTAATACTCGTGGAATTATTAAATCAAAGGCAGTAATTGGATTAAAGATGATATTTGCTGGTAAACCAAATACTGGTATATTGTCTAAATAGCCAAATAATAGCATAGCACCAGGTAATACTGGCGTACCATAAGTTATTATATCTGTGCCTACATCTCTAATAGCCTTAGGGGTTTGATCATCAGGGTCTACAGACATACCACCTGTAACTATAATTAGCTCTGCCCTCATTTCCTTAGATTTTATAATTTCTTCCTTAATCATTCCCAAATCATCGGGAACTATGGTGCTATAACAAACTTCACTTCCAAAAAACTCTAATTTTCTTTCTATAATTGCCTTGGCTTTATCCTTAATTCTTCCTTTATAAACCTCTGAACCCGTAACTATTATAGCAGTTTCATATTTTTTAAAAGGTTTGATATTAAAAATTGAACCCTTATCCTTTAAAATTTCTGCTGCAGTATCTATCTTCTGTTTTTCAATAATTAAAGGAATAACCTTAGAGCCTGCTACTAAATCATCTTCATTTACATATCTATTTTCGTGAATAGTGGCAATAGATATATCCCCTAGATTATTTAGGGTATCCAATACCTCCCTATTAATTTTTAATAATCCCTTGTGTTTTGCCTTTATATTGATTTTGCCCTCAACAGGCTCTGTATAGTAAATCCCATTTCCACAAAATAAATCTCCTAATAATTTAATGGCATCATCTTCATGTAAATGGTTTTCGTCTACTTCTAAAATATATATATGTTCTTTTCCAATTCTCAGCAATCTTTCTATATCTTCTTCCTGGATAATATGTCCCTTTCTAAAGGCCGCCCCTTTAAATTTTCCCGGCACAATTTCTGTTACATCATGGCCTAATACCATACCTATTGCATCTTCGGTCTTTATAACTCTCATCTGTATCCCTCCATTGTTTTCTATTAAATAATTATATCATAAATGTTATTAAACTATTTAGAAATTTGAAACTTCCGTTTGCAATTATTTTCCTTTTCTTTTATAATATTATCATAGCCGTTATTTTAAAGAACATATAACGATTACATATTAAATAAACTTTGTGGGAGGTAAATATGAAAAGAAAAAACTTTTTGGCATTATTACTTATAGGCATTTTGATTTTATCATTTACCGTAGGATGTACCAAGGATGACAAAGAAGTAGACAAGCCCAATGGAGACGTAGGCGAAGAAGAAGGCGAAAATGTGGAATTATTAGTTTCAGCTGCTGCCAGTTTAAAAGATGTTTTGGAGGATATTGAAGGGGCTTATAAAGTACATAAACCTAATACTAAATTAATTTTTACACTAGGAAGTTCTGGTTCATTACAAACTCAAATTGAAGAAGGTGCACCGGTAGATTTATTTATATCTGCTGCACAAAAGCAAATGGACGCTTTAGAAGAAGGTGGCCTTATATTGGAGGATACAAGAAAAACTTTACTTTCAAATGAAGTTGTATTAATTACTCCTAAAGATGAAGATAAGGGAATTAATGCCTTTGAGGATTTATCAGATGATAATATTGAAAAAATAGCCATAGGGGATCCTACTAGTGTACCTGTTGGTCAATATAGCGAAGAAATCTTCAATAATCTAAATATTTATGATGACATAAAAGAAAAATTAGTATTGGCCAATGATGTTAGAACAGTTTTATCTTGGGTAGAAAGTGGCGAAGTTGACTGTGGTATAGTTTATGCAACAGATGCCTATACATCAGATAAGGTTAAAATTATAACTGAAGCGCCAGAGGGTAGTCATAAAAAGGTAACATATCCTGCAGCAGTTATTAAAGATAGCAAAAATGTTGATAGTGCTAAAGCCTTTTTAGATTTCTTATCTACTGATGAGGCAAAGGCTTTATTTGAAAAGTATGGATTTAATATGAATTAATCGGGTGATAA
>DHBY01000074.1 GCA_002398845.1 Firmicutes bacterium UBA4916
GGAAGCGGCAAGAAATATAAGAAATGTTGTGCAATGGTAGATGATGCCAAAACGGCACAGTTGAGTTCCGAAGAGCGCAGACTTTTTTATGAAACATGGTACGGGCTGATGGGATTTGTCAATGAGCAAAAAAGAATAATTAAAGCTAAGATTAAGCCTGAATATCCTAATGATGTCAGCGATGTAATCATACACAAAGTCAGAGAAGTGTTGTGGGAAAAGCCGGAGTTGATAGATGAATATATCAATAAAGCCGAGCTTTCGCAAGAGAAAATTGACATTTTAAAGTTGTGGAGAATGAAACATAAAAAGGGAATGTTTTTAGTTTTAGAATATCAACCGGAATATGCCGTTGTAATAGCTCCAAACGAGCAGGGAGAGGATAGGCTTTACGGTATAAAAGGGATGAGTAATTCATTAGCAAATATTTTGCGACAAGATTTGCCCGTGATGATTGAAACTGTTTTGATTCCGTTCAAGGGTAAGATTATCTATGACAGCTATATTGGAACATTCCCAATAGGATATGCAAAGGGTGCAAAGGCTCTTTTTGGTGAAATGCATGCCAAAGCAGCTGAACATGGAATTATTACAAGCTTGGAATAAAAAAAGAAAAACAGTACCGTCTTTTTTGCGAAAATAGCATATAATATGAACACAAACAATAACGAAAAGAAATAAAATTTAGGAGATGGTAAAAATGGCTACCAAAAATATTTTAAAAAATATTAATATTAATGATAAAAGAACGGGATATGCCATTGTATCAGCATTAGAAAACTCAAAAAGAAAAAAAGATAAAGATGTTGAATTGTTAGCAAGGATTTATTTGTAGGAAAATAAAAAATCGGGAATTTCCCGATTTTTAACGTTCATCATATATATATTAATAAATTAATTATATTCTATTAACGTTTGATGCTTGTTGGCCTCTGTTACCTTGAGTTATATCAAAGCTTACTTTTTGGCCTTCTTCTAATGATTTGAATCCATCTCCTTGGATAGCTGAAAAATGAACAAATACGTCATCTCCATCATCAACTGTTATAAATCCAAATCCTTTTTCTGCGTTAAACCATTTTACTGTACCTTTATTCATGAGGTACCTCCTAATTTTATTTTATACTGCATTGTACATAAAAATTCACACGTTTTTACAAATCATATAAACAGGTTATATAATCTCTAAAAACATGTGAAATATATAAATACATCTGTAATACTTAATTAAAATAACATGGATTTTAATTTATGTCAAACCTTTTTTAAGAATATTTAGAAATTTAGAAGTTTTTATTTGCAATAATTTAAATAGTATGCTAACATAAAATCGAACGAATAATCTTCAGTTCGATTTTTGTAGTGGAGGTACATATATGTATTATGATGGTGAAACAAAATATGTAGAATATAAGAGAGAATATACTAAAACTATTTTGAAAACAGTGTCAGCCATGGCAAATTATCATGACGGATATATTGTAATTGGTATAGATGATAATTTAAATGTAATTGGTGTTGAAGAACCTAAGTCTACTAAATTAAATCTTGAGAATGCAATAAACGATAATATTCTACCAAGACCATATTATGAGATTTCTGAAGAAAACAGAGAAGGTAAAATCTTAATTATTATAAAGATATTCGCAGGTGAAAATACTCCATATTTATACAATAACAAAGCATATAAAAGAATGGATACCTCAACTGTTCCGATAAATAAGATTGAATATGAAAACCTTATTCTTAAGGGGAGAAACATTGGTTATGATGCTTTAAATTATGAAGGGAAAAATATTTATTTTAATTATCTTAATGATAAATTAAGAGACAGGTTAGGAATAAGTGTTTTAAATGATGATATATTAAAAACACTCGGACTAATGAATGGAGACAATTATACAATTGCAGCAGCATTATTATCAGATAAAAATCCTATAAACCATGCAGGTATATCCCTTGTAAGGTTCGCTGATAAGGGTTTAAACATAAGGGACAAGAAAATATTAAGAAATATATCAATATTAAAACAATTTGATAATGCAGTTGAATTTTATCATAAGCATATAAATACCAGAGAATTGATTAATGGTGTTTATAGAGAAACAATAGAAGAAATTCCTTTGGTAGCATATAGGGAAGCAATTGCTAATGCTATAGTTCACCGTGAATATATGTTAGAAAGTGATATAAGGGTAGAGATATTTGATGATAGGGCAGAGATTATATCGCCCGGGGGTCTGCCTATAGGTATAACTGAGGAAGAATATCTTGATGGAAGAGTTTCAATTCCACGAAATAGAATAATAGCAGATATATTTTTGAGGTTAGGTATTATTGAACGACTTGCCACCGGTATAAGGAGAATTAAGGAATACTATAAAAACAGTGGAATAAATCCTGAGTTCTTGATTGCTCAAAACTCAATAAAGGTAGTATTGCCTAAGATAAATCACAAGACTAAATTTTCAGAACAATTTAATATACTTGAGAATCAACTGAACGAAAGTGAACTTAAAATAATGAAATACGTGAAATCAGCCGAACGAATAACAAGAAAGGAAGCAGAAGAAATTTTATCATTGAAAAAAACCCAAACTGTTCAAATTTTAGGAGAAATGGTAAATAAGGGAGTATTGCTAAAAATTGGTGCAGGCAGGAATACGAACTATGTAGCGAACGTATAATTGCAGTTCGTTCGCTATATGAAAACATCCTGATGATGCTTGATGACTTTTTTAACTATAATTGGCCATCTCCAAGAAGCCTTACAAGAGACACATTTAAAATTGATGTACAGGAAAATGATAATGAATATGTAATTGAAGCAGAATTGCCCAGGCACCTTGTGTTGCTTGACCCTTGTGTTCGTACCTTGTGTTATTGTGTTAAGGTGCAAGGGAAATCCACCAAGCACCTTTTTGCCATACGTGGTAATGGTATTTAATTTAAAAATATAGTTTTTTGTTCATCGGCTGCTTGATAAGCTGCATAAAGGACCTTTGTTGTTTCATAAGCCAATTCAATTCCAGATTTAGGTTTTTTATTATAAGCTACACTTTCTACAAAATCCTGCATTTCATAAGTATATCCACGAAGTATCTCATCGCAGACGAATACATTGTTCCAGCCGGTCTTTTCCGGAAGCATTTCTGAAATATTTACATCTTTTAGATTATCTTCATCTAAGAAATAGGACTGTAAATTATTTGCAGGAGTTATATTACATATAAGTGATGTATCATTTGCATAGATTTCAATATAGTTCTTGGTACCTCCTAAAACATTGTCAGCACCAATTACAATTGCCTTAGTATTATCTGAAAAGGTCAAAGTTACATTTGCAAAATCTTCTACATCATAAGTCTCAAGAGTTAAATGTCTTTTATCATATTGATTAAG
>DHBY01000084.1 GCA_002398845.1 Firmicutes bacterium UBA4916
CATCCTAAAGCTGCAGGGGAAGTAGTATTAAAGTATTTTAAAGGTGAATATATGGAAATAAAAGAAGTTGAGGTTATGGATATAGATGAGGAAGCCTTTAGGAAAGGTCAAGTAGTAGCTAAATTATTTGGCTATATGAAAGTTCCCTTTGAACCTCAATTGGTACAGAACCAAAAATCTGGTGGAATTGAAGGAGAAGCATCAGCCTTAGACGGAATATCCGATAAGCTTATTGAACAAATGGGGGAAGATATTATATATATTATAGGTTCTGGAACCACTACTAGACCTATTATGGAAAAACTAGGGCTTCCAAATACTCTTCTAGGAATAGATTTAATAAAAAACAAAAAGCTTATAGCATCTGATGTTAACGAAAAAGAGATATTAAAACATATAGAAGGTGAAAAAGCCAAGATAATAGTTACTGTTATTGGAGGTCAAGGCTATATCTTTGGAAGAGGTAATCAACAGCTAAGTGCAGATGTAATAAAGAAAGTAGGGAAAGAAAATATAATCATAATTGCAACAAAAAAGAAAATGATGTCATTAGAAGGGCGACCACTCTTAGTGGACACTGGGAATGATGAAATAAATAGTATGTTCAATGGGTATATGAGGGTAAGAACATCATATACTGAAGAAGTAGTTCATAAAGTGAGAGGACTGTAGACAATTCACAATGCATGATTTACAATTGACAATATTTAATATTCACATTATAATAAAGGTAGTTGAATAAATATCTTCAGGGCGAGGTGCGATTCCTCACCGGCAGTAAAGCCTGCGAGCCGATTGATTTTGGTTGACTTGGTGAAACTCCAAGGCCGACAGTTAAAGTCTGGATGGAAGAAGATTATACTTAATTTATTAAGTGAGTCTACACATGCCCCGAAGCTTTGGTTCGGGGCTTTTTATGTGATAAGACCTTCCAAAATTCGCCCTAGAGAAATAATTATTTGGAGGGATTTTCATGTATACATTAAAAAAGGAGAATTTTAACACCAAAACCATGGTAAAGGTTTCAGTTTTGTCAGTAATAGCTTTTATACTTATGTTGTTTGAGTTTCCACTATGGTTTGCACCACCATTTTTAAAATTTGATATCTCAGATGTACCTTCACTTATAGGCGCTTTTGCTATGGGACCAATGGCTGGGGTTCTAGTGCAATTAGTGAAGAATTTGTTAAATGTCCTTATAGAAGGATCGGCTACAGGAGGAGTAGGGGAGCTTGCTAACTTTATTGTAGGGAGTATATTTGCTTATACTGCAGGACTTATCTATTATAAGGAAAAAACGTTTAGAAATGCAATCATTGGATTAATTGTGGGAATATTGACTATGACCGTATCTATATCAATAATCAATTATTATATTATGATTCCTTTCTATGCTAAATTATTTGGACTGCCAATAGACAAGATTGTAGCCATGGGAACAGCAGTAAATAGATATGTAATAGATTTTAAATCCTTGATACTATATGCAGTAGTGCCATTTAACCTTTTTAAAGGCATCATAGTGAGCTTAGTTACAATTTTACTATATAAAAGGGTATCGCCAATACTTCATAGATAAGATGACAGGGGATTAGTTCCTCTGCCATCCTTTTCATTTTATGATATAATTATCCCAACAATAAATCAAAAAAGTCGCAGGAGGTAATAATAAAGTGGAACCAGTTTCATTGTATACTAAAAATTATAGAGTAGAATTAAGCCATGCAGATTTTAAGGGAAATTTAAAACTAAGTTCATTGTTTACATATTTTCAGGACATTGCAGGCCTTCATTCAGAAAATCTTGGCATGGGAAGGAAAGTATTGTATGAACAACATAAAGTTATATGGGTATTAGTTAGAATAAGAGTAGATATTATTAAATATCCTAAATGGAAGGATATAATTACTGTAGAAACCTGGCCACAGGAGCCAGGAAGGGTAGGATTTGATAGGGACTTTTTAGTAAGGGATAATGAAGGAAATATATTAATAAAGGCAGTTTCTACCTGGGTAGTTATAGATGTAGAATCGAGAAGATTAAGGAAAACCAATTTGGTTTATACAGGCTATCCTCCAGTAATAGAGGAAAGAGCAATTGATTGTAAACTAGGCAATTTAAATTCTAAAGGAGAATTGGAAATGGCCTATAAAAGAACAGTTAGATATAGTGATATTGATATAAATGGGCATTTAAATAATGCCAAGTATTTGGATTTTATAATGGATAGTTTTAGTTTAGAAGAACATAAAAAAATTAATATCAAATCTATTGAAATAAGCTATAGTAATGAAGCTTTACCAGGAGAAACTATTATTATTTATAAAGATATATCTGAAATTCATTCAAATATAATATATATGAAAGGAATTAATGAAAAGGATGATTTGATTTTTAAAGCCCAAATAAAGATTGAGAGGAGATAATTTGACAGGGACAGTCTCTTTATCAAGTTGTGGATTGTGCATTAAATAACTAAATGCTATAATAAAAGGTAGTTTAAGGAATAGAAAGGTTGATTTAATGGTAAAAATAACATTAAGGGGATTAAAAGAGACTGAAGAGTTTGGGAAAAGATTAGGTAGCCTTTTAAAGTCAGGAGATATTGTATCCTTAATGGGTGATTTAGGTGCTGGGAAGACTACATTAACTAAATCTATTGGTAAAGGATTAGGAGTAGAAGATTATATAACTAGTCCTACATTTACATTGATAAATGAATATAAAGGTAAGTATTGGGTATATCATTTTGATGTTTATAGGTTAGAAGATATTAATGAACTAGATGATTTGGGCTTTGAGGAGTATTTTTATTCTGATGGAGTTTCTATTATAGAATGGGGAGATAGGATAGAAAAATTTCTTCCTCAGGAAAGAATTAATATTAAGATAGAAAAAGGGAAAGAACTAGATGATAGGATTGTAACTATATATGGAAAAGGGAAAAGATTAGAAGAATTGGTTAAGGAGTTGAATGTAAATTGAAAGTATTAGCTGTAGATACATCTACTATGATAGCTACTTGTGCTGTAATAGATGAAGAAAAATTGTTGGGGGAGTTTTCCATAAGTCAGGAAATGACCCATTCTGAAAATTTGGTTCCTATGATTAAGGAAGTATTGGATAATTTAGATTTAAAAATATCGGATATAGATTTATATGGAGTGGCTGTAGGGCCAGGCTCCTTTACTGGTCTTAGGATTGGAATTGCCACAGTTAAATCCTTTGCCCATGTATTTCGTAAACCCATAGTAGGAGTTTCTACATTGGAAGGTTTAGCTTTTAATCTACCCTATAATGGTATTATTGTACCTATGATAGATGCACGAAGGGATAGGGTTTATACAGGTATATATAGAAGGGGTATGGGAAACCTATCTAATATATTAGAGCCTTCTATTATGGAAATAGATGAACTTCTTAAGATATTGAAGAAGGATTATGATAATGTAATGGTAAACGGAAATGGAGCTCTTCTACATAAGGATAGGATATTAAATACATTGGGAGAAAAGGTGGAATTAGCGCCTATTGGATTAAATGGATGTAAGGGAGCTAGCATTGCAGAACTTAGCTATCAAAAATGGAAAGAGGGAGAAACTCAAGACTATTATAGTTTGGTGCCTGATTATTTAAGGGAGTCTCAAGCTCAAAGAGAATTAAGAAAGAAGGAAAGTTAGCAATGGATATAAAAATTCGAAAAATGAAAGAATCGGATTTAGATAGGATAATGGAAATAGAGGTTAAAACTTTTTCCCCTCCTTGGTCACAGGAGGCTTTTTTATTAGAGCTAACCAAAAACTTATTGGCAAAATATATAGTGGCAGAGGTAGATGGAGATGTGGCAGGCTATGGAGGTATTTGGTTAATAATAGATGAAGGACATATTACAAACATTGCAGTAGAAGAAAAATATCGGGGATTAGGCATTGGAAATAAGCTTGTAGAAGGATTAGTACAAATATGTATAGACAGGGATATTAAGGCTATTACCTTAGAAGTGAGAAAATCTAATGAAGTAGCCAAGTCCCTTTATAAAAAATATGGATTTAAAGAATGTGGAATTAGACCAGGATACTATTCAAATAATAATGAAGATGCAATTATTATGTGGAAAAATATTCAATTTTAGATGGGGTGATAA
>DHBY01000048.1 GCA_002398845.1 Firmicutes bacterium UBA4916
CTTAAAAAAGGAATACAGGTGCTAGGATCCAAAGTACTTGTACTTGGATTCACATTCAAAGAAAATTGCCCCGATGTGCGTAACACCAAAGTTATAGATATTGTACATACACTAGAAGAGTACAAGGCGGAAGTAACAGTGCACGATCCATGGGCCGACCCCGCCATTGCTAAGCATGAGTATGGCATAGAACTGCGCAACAACCTACCCGAAGGTAAATTTGATGCCATCATCTTAGCCGTTGCTCACAATAAATTCAAAGATCTTGATATCACCAAAATTACTAATGGTAGTAAAGTAGTGTATGATGTGAAGGGAGTGTTTGAAGATGAAGTGATTGATGGGAAGTTGTGATGTTTGATGTAAAGAAGTATCTCAATCAGATTAAAAAGAGTAAAGATGGCCGAACATTAGTTGCAAACTTTGGCTATCTATCTCTGCTTCAAATAGCAGGCTACATATTTCCATTAATTACAATGCCATACTTGGCAAGGGTAATTGGTGTAGACGGGTTTGGTAAGATAGCTTTCGCATCAGCAGTTGTAGTATGGTTCCAAACTGTAGCCGATTGGGGATTTAACTATACAGCAACAAGAGATGTTGCTAAAAATAGAGATGATAAAGAAAAAGTTTCAGAGATATTCAGCAATGTACTATGGGCGCGGTGTCTTTTGATGATTGTTTCATTTTTATTGTTGTTGATAGCTATATTTTTTGTGCCAATATTTAGAGAAAACTATGCAATAATATTAGTAACATTTCTTCTAGTTCCAGGACATATTATGTTTCCTGATTGGTTCTTCCAGGCAATGGAAAGAATGAAGTATATTACGATATTAAACCTATTATCCAAATTGCTATTCACCATTGCAGTTTTTATTTTTATTAAAAACAAGAGTGATTATATCTTACAGCCTCTCTTTACTACATTAGGTTTTATAGTTTCTGGTATAATTTCTATGTATGTTATATTGCTCCAATGGAAAATTAAGATTAAACGTCCTGAATTTACTTCGATATTAACTATTATAAAAGGGAGCGCCGATGTTTTCATAAACAACATTATGCCAAATCTATACAATAGCTTTTCAGTTATGTTGTTGGGTTTCTTCGGAGGTCCAGTTTCAAATGGTTTGTTAGATGCAGGAAGTAAATTTGTGAATATATCACAACAATTTATGTCAGTGATTTCGAGAACTTTTTTCCCATTTTTATCAAGAAGAATCGACAAGCACAATTTGTTTAGTAAACTTAATATATTAATAGCAGTTATAATTTCTGCTTTACTTTTTATATTTGCTCCCATAATTATAAAAATGTTTTTTACAGAGGAGTTTTACAATGCTATTCCTGTTTTAAGGATTATGTCTGTTTCAATTATATTTTTATCTCTTAGTAGTGTTTATGGAACTAACTATATGATAATCCAAGGATACGAGAAACAACTTAGAAATATCACATTAATAAGTTCGTTAATTGGATTTGCAATATCGTTTCCTCTAATATATTTCTTTGATTATATCGGAGCAGCTCTTACAATTGTCTTCACACGAGGTTTACTTGGTGTAGCTATAGCATATAGGGTTAATGTATTAAAAAATAAACATTTAAATACATAGATTTACTTAGACAATAATACAGAATACAAAAAAATGATAATATGAAAACGGTTGGATTTCCTATTAGCCAAAAAGAAAATGAAAAACGAAGATGCTTAATTCCATCTGATATTAAAAACATTAAGAATAAAGCATCTATCTATATAGAACGAGGATATGGTGATGTTCTAGGTTATTCTGATGAGGACTATCTTAATGCAGGAGTAAATATAGCCAACCAAGATGAAATACTTGGTAAAGATATTATATGTGACGGGAAAATTGGAGATGCTAAATATTTAAAATACTTAAATAATCAAATAATTTTTGGTTGGGTACATGCAGTCCAAAATAAAGATATTACTGATATTCTGATCAATAATAAGCTTACAGTATATGCTTGGGAGGAGATGTATGAAGATGGGCGTCATACATTTTGGAGGAATAATGAGATTGCTGGGGAGGCAGCAATAATGCATGCATATACATTACATGGAATTTTCCCTTACGATACAAAAGTAGCTATTCTCGGGAAAGGTAATATTGCAAGAGGTGCTCTAAAAATACTTACATTTATGGGTGCTGACGTTACAATATATGATAGAAAAACAGAAAAACTGTTTCAAAAAGAATTAGACATTTATGATGTGATTGTTAATTGTATTTTATGGGACACGTCTCGTAAAGATCATATTATCTACAAAAAAGATTTGAAACGAATGAAAAAAGGCAGTTTAATTATTGATGTAAGCTGCGATAAGAATGGTGGAGTTGAAACTTGTATTCCTTCTACAATGGATAACCCTCTTTATGAAATTGACGGTATTGTTCATTATGCTGTGGACCATACTCCATCAATATTTTATAAAACAATATCAAAAAGCTTAAGTGAAGAAGTTTCAAAGAATATTGATTTTCTGATTGAAGATAATGCGAACAGAATACTGATGAATGCGCTAATTATTGAAAAAGGCAATGTAATAGATCAGCGTATTAATCAATTTCAAGGAAGATAATATATGAAAGCCAAATTTAATTTTATTCCAGAATCTGTTAAAAGAATATTACGTAAAACTGGTTTTTATAGAAAACGATTTTTAAGAAACAGAACAGCAGTAAAATATTTCGAAGTTGATATTTTTTTAAATGAAGCGCCTGTTTTGAAATTAGATGTCGATTTAAAAAAGAAACCTAAAGTAGCAATTATAAAAACACAGGAGTCTTTACTCGGTAAAGATTATGTCAATCCTAAGGCTTCCTGGCTGCGTTATGAACGTTTTTGCAAGAATAATGAAATTACTTACGGCTTTCTTGATATTACAAGAAGCAATTGGATGGATGAAGCTGAAAAATATGACATGATTATTTGTCATACAGAATCTAATCCGGCTTATCAGGAAATGATTGAATCGAAAATATACATATTGGAAAATTTAATGGGTAAGTTTTGTTTCCCATCTTATCATGAAGTTTGGCAATATGAAAATAAGAATAGAGCTAATTATCTATATGACTATTTTAGATTACCTAAAATACCTACTTACGTAACACAGAACCGTGAAGAGGCTTTTGAGTTAATCGAAGAGGTAGGCTATCCTTTTATAACAAAAACCACAATAGGAGCTGCTTCTACTGGAGTGAGAAAAATAAAGACAAGAAGCGAAGCAGTTAAAATGATTAATTCAATATTTTGTCATAATGGCTTGAAAACACAATACCCATATCAACGGCAAAAAGATTATTTCTACATACAAAAGTTCATTAATGATGCTAGATTTGATTTGCGTATTATGTTAGTAGGTGATATGGCTTTTGGTTACTACAGATACCCTAATCAAGGTGATTTCAGGGCATCGGGTGCAGGGAATTATGAAAAGAAAGCAATTCCTGATGATGCCTTACGTTTAGCAATTGATGTGCGAAATAAACTCAATAGTAGGTTGATGGGTATTGATCTACTATATTCCGAAACAAATAAAAAGTATTATATTATCGAAACATCATTATTTAATCAGATAGATACTCCGGAACAATTGGTTATTGATGGTGTGCCTGGATATTATGATATATCGGATATTGACAATATCAGGTTCAAAGAAGGAAAATTCTGGATTCAAGAATTGATATTAAGAGATGTAATTCTCGAATGGTACGATAA
>DHBY01000098.1:0-1552 GCA_002398845.1 Firmicutes bacterium UBA4916
AGTCATAAGAATAGGTCACATGGGGGAAAACTGCCATGAAGAAAATTTGTATATTACATTGAAAGCCTTGGATGAGACATTAAAAAAATTGGGAGTTAAAATAGAAGGCAGCCTACATAAGCATTTTGTAGATGAAATTTAGAACCTTGAGATTTTGGCTATGCAAATAATTTTATGGTACGCCTAAATATAGGCGTACATTATTTCTTTATATTAAATAATAATTCAGCGACAATTCCCCATCCTAATCCCATATGTCTTAGTTTCTTTATATCATATATGCTATAAAGGAGCACCTCTAAAAATCACATCTTGTATTTTTTCTATTAACTTCGGTTGTATTAAAGGATATGTCCATTTTCCTGGCAAGCCATCAAACAATTCTATCTTCTCTATTTCCATCATTGGCAATTTTCCAAATTCTTCGATATTAGCAAAGTAAAGCATGCCAAATGTTTCCTCACAATCTCTTATAACAGAATAAACACATATCTTTTCTAGATTAAATTGAATTGCGCCAGTTTCTTCCCAAAGCTCCCTTTTGGCAGTTTCTAAAATTGTTTCACCTTCTTCTCTATGTCCGCCAGGACATTCATAAGTATCTCGCTCCTTATGCTTACAAAACACCCATTTTCCCTTATGCTTCGCCACAATTACAGCAAACTTTAATAAACTATCATTGACTGTTTCGTAAAATTTTACCTCTATCATTTCTAAATCCCCCTTCTATTGCAGCTAATATAGTTATTATATTATTAAATAGTACTTTATCATAGTTTTGATTAATAGGATAATAAAAAAGCATATTAGAGATGAATAGCGAATCAAGTTATCAAATTTAAGCCCCTCAGAAGTACGAGTTCTGAGGGGCTTGCCATTATCTCTTGATGATATTTAAAATCAATGCTGCACCTTCCCAAATTACAAAGCATATAATATTATAAAGCCAATGAAAGGAAGGTCAATATGAATAAGTATTATAACCCATATCCATCACTTTATAGCAATAACAACTTAAATAATATGTATAATTATCAAAGCCCTTGTTGGAATAACAATCCAAATAATTATTTAGATTCTTGTAGGCAATGTATTCACTTAAAAGATTATGGACCAGAACCATATGTAGTTAATATTGAGGAAGCTGCTAATCAAAATTACAATTATAGATTAGCATTATGGACCGGGACTCATTTACAGCTTACTTTAATGAGTATCAATGCAAGAGAAGACATAGGTTTAGAAGTGCATCCAAATGTGGATCAATTTATACGCATTGAAGAGGGAGAAGGCCTTGTTATGATGGGAGACAGTAGAAATAATTTGTGGTTCCGAAGAAAGGTTTCTCCTGGTTATGTAATATTGATACCTGCAGGTACATGGCATAATGTAATTAATACAGGTTGTACTCCACTAAAATTGTATTCTATTTATGCACCACCTGCACATCCTCATGGGACAATTGAGCCAACTAAGCCAACTAAATAAAGTACATCAATTTTACAGCTACGTTTTTTAAAAGTAAATTAATATAACAAATAAAGCAGTAGAT
>DHBY01000098.1:1737-57185 GCA_002398845.1 Firmicutes bacterium UBA4916
ATCTACTGCTTTATTTGTTATATTTAACAATAGATATAACAAAAAAGTTAATTATAATTTTTCTACTACTCTTTTATATATAAAATCTAAAATAATATTAAAAATTGAGCAGTATAAGGATGAAAACCCAAACATAATAATTAGTTGCACTGATATATTCCCAGGAATATTAGTTCCAAATACAAGTATATCTAATAAATAAGTCATGATGCCCAAAGAAATAGTAAGAAAACTTCCAGAAATTAATCCAATATAAAACTTATTTTCAATATAATATTCAGCAATCCCTAAAGACAATCCTACTATACCATTTGTAAAAAAGAAAAAAATTCCTTCATGAGGGCTTAGCATGGAAATCAGAAAACCTGCTATTACATAAATCATAACTCCAATCTTTGGCTGAATTCTACTACCTATATATACTGGTATAGAGCTAAGAATAGTAATAAAAATAAATATCTCGGAGAAAACCACTGGTGATAGTTGAAATAACCATGCGAATAAAGCTAGTAATCCACCTATAGCAATATGTCTTGTATCCATAAAATCACCTACAACTTTTTATTCATTTTATGAATCTAAACAAGAAAATGTTCTATATATCTGTGAACTAATTGATAATATTTGCATATATAATTATTAAGAACATATTTTGGGGGATAGAAAATGATTAGATTTATAGATCCGGAAGATATTAAAGTACCACGGGGTTATAATGTTGAAGTATTTGCAAAAGATTTAACTACACCAATAAATTTAATAATTAATGAAAATAATGAGATGTTCCTGGCAGATTCAGGAGTAACAGATGGAAATGGCAAAGTATTAAAAATGGCTGATACTGGCTTTATAGTAATTGCCGATGGATTCAATCCACCTTTGACAGGAATAAACTACTATAATGGTGATATTTATGTATCTCATAGGGGAAAAATAACAGCAGTAAAAACTAGCGGAGAGAAAGTAGATATAATCTCTGGACTTCCAAGTTGGGGAGATCACCACAATAATCAAGTAATATTTGGTCCTGACTCAAAAATGTATTTTGGTCAAGGAACTGCTACAAACTCAGGAGTAGTTGGTCTTGATAATATAAATTGGGTAAAGAAT
The DNA here is from genome assembly GCA_002398845.1 of Firmicutes bacterium UBA4916. GTDB lineage: Bacteria > Bacillota > Clostridia > Tissierellales > Tepidimicrobiaceae > Mt11. The sequence continues at coordinate 2,848 of DHBY01000098.1, forward strand.
CATCCTCAATTTCATGATTATCCTGGTGAAGACATAATACTTAGAGGACAAAACTATATTACTAAAAACCCATTAACAAACTACCCATTAGATAAAGCATATACTGGTGCATATTCTCCTTTTAGTGTACCAACTTCACCTTATGAGAAAGTAAAAGGGGTCATAAAAGCTAGTGGAAGTATATTGAGGGCAAATCCAGATGGTTCAGACTTAGAACTAATATGTTGGGGCCTTAGAAATCCATTTAGGCTGAAATTCGACAGATTTGGAAGGCTATTCTGCACAAATCATGGTGCTGATGTTAGAGGTAGTAGGCCTATAGACAATGCTCCTGATGAGTTCCAGCTAATACAAAATGGGGTATGGTTTGGCTGGCCTGATTATGCAGGGGGACTTCCTGTTACATTGGATATTTTTAAACCAGAAAATGGACCTCAACCTACATTTTTGTTAGCTGACCATCCAATGACACCACCTAAGCCTTTCGTATGCTTTCCAAATCATGCAGCAAATATGGGATTTGACTTTAACTATAATCCTGTATTTGGTCCAATAGGTGATGCATATGTATCTTTATTTGGAAGTGAAGCTCCGGAAACTACTGGTGGGAAGCCTCTACCATGTGTAGGGCATAGGGTTGTAAAGGTGGAGATGAATACAAGGAAGGTAACTAATTTTGCAATAAATAAATCTGGGTGTCCCTCAAGTATTACAAATAGTGGTGGACTGGAAAGGCCAATAGATGTAATATTTGATAAACATGGGAATATGTATGTAGTTGACTTTGGATTGCTTGGAACTGGTGAAGAAGAAAATTGGCTCCCTAGAACTGGAGCCATTTGGAAAATATGTCGAATATAATAAAAGGAACTGTAGACCAAAACAAAGGCTACAGTTCCTTTAATCATTTTCTTTAGCATCTGAGGATTAGAATTATTATTGTATCCCTTCATTTTTTATGATAATTAAATATGTATATTATATGATAATTTTCAATACGCAATAATTTGTAACCATTATATTTGCTAATTTTCTATATATATCTACTTTCATAGAAATTATCAGTTTCTGCACTAGATATTTCAAAATTTTCTACTTTCCATTTTATATATATTTCATCTAATATATATTTATAGCTTATTATATCTTTTATTTAATAGCTTTTACGATATAAGAAAACTTAGTACTTGCTGATTAAAATCCTTAGCCTCTTCAAATGCCCCATGTCCAAGACCCTTATACAAAATTAACTTGCTTTTATTTATTCTTTTAGCCATTTCTTCACTTGCATTTTTTCCTACAACTTTGTCGCTATCCCCACCTATTACTAAAGTAGCACATTTAATTTTATCTAATTCATCATAAGCATTATGATGAAGACATGCATTGGCCTGAACTATGAATCTTTTAAAGCTTTTTGGTTTCCCAACTCTTGTCAGAATGGGATAAAACACTCCATATTTTTTGAGTTTATCCTCTGTGTAAGTTTTCTCCATAGTATCTATAATTAAGTTTCTATAATCATTATTTTCAGCCAATGTCACCCAATTTTTTATAACTTTCTGTATAATATCATTCTGTTTCGAAGTAGACACCCCTATAATAAGTTTATCTACCATTTCAGGGTAATCAATGGCAAGATATTGTGTTATCATTCCTCCTTGTGAAATCCCCATTATGTGAGCATTTTTTATACCTAGATTTTCCATGGCAATCTTCTGGTCTTCTGCCATATCTCTGATTGAATACCCTTCTTCAATATAATTCTTTCTACTAAAAACATATACTTTGTATTCTTTAGCAAATAGCTTATACATTCTTGCAAGCAATATTTTTGTTCCTTTAACGGTTTTTAGTCCATCTCCTAAACCTGGTATAATAATAAAAGCTTTTTTACCACTGCCAAAAGTAACATAGTCCATATCTGTTATACCAATATTTACCTTCCCTTCCTCTGCCTCATAAAACATTATAATGTCCCCCTATTCATATAATCCTTTTTTTAGCATCTCAATATATTTCTTAAGCTCTTCTAAATAACAATCTTTAATATCATTGATATTAGAATATTGACCTGATTCTTTAATAAATTTTGCATTAAGTCCCTCAAGAACCCATTTTAAAACATTTAAAACCTTTTCATTTTCCCATTTTAATACTTGTGTTTTAGAATCCTCTAATAGTTTGTAACAAAAAAGTTCTTTAATAAGCTTATATCTCTCTATAGTTTTCTTGTATATATTCGAACTATCGTCACTAAAAGCACGCTTTAAAAGATTATAGTTATCAATATTCTCTATGTACCAATTAAATTCGGCCTCTGCATATATAAGAATAATTTCAAATATATCTCCTTCAGGCTTTGATAACTCCCCTTTTAGATTTTTTACTAAATCATCTATGACATAATCTAATATATAAAAATATAAATCTTCTTTATTAGCGAAATATTTAAAGAGACTTCCCTTACTTATAGAAGCTTTTTTAACAATTCTATTCGTTGATGCCTCATTGTAACCGTACTGTGCAAACTCGCTTAATCCAGCTTTAATAATTCGATTTCTTTTATCCATGTCTAGTTGATAAAATAGCTTTTTTGGCATATTTTCCTCCTATCAATCATTGGCTACTTAAAATCTGCTTAATGACCATGTGGTCATTAAGCAGATAATATAATTGTTTTCATTATTTGTCAAGTTTTAAAATACCCCTATCCCAAAATGTATTTGTCTTTTGGGTCTCATTTTTCGATTTCTTTATTTATTCTAAATTATCTAAGACAGCACAAAAAATTATTACTTACTATTTTACCACAAATTAGAATAGCTTGTCTTAATTATGATATAGTTCGCCCTATTAATTCTACTAGTAAAACCCATTTAATAGCGTATATCAAATTAAATTATAGTAAAATAAAAGGCTTAGCATATTCATATTATGCCAAGCCTTTTATTAACTATAGTAAATTGTCCTTGGTTCTTGTATACTATCTACATTTTCCAATACTTAAGTTTTAATTATTTTATAATAATTTTTCAAGCTGAATAATTCCCGCACAATGGGATATAGCGATAAATTTAACATTTTCTTTAGGAAAAAATTCTTTTAGTTCATCAAACACAATATATATTTCTTCATCATCCCATTCATCTTTACCAGTTTCTGCCTTACACCGCTCTAGCAATGCTCTTGTTTCAAAAGCTATATCTCCAATAATAATTTTACTTTCTTTAGCAAGATGATCTTCTACTTTCTCAATAAACCTAATTTTAGTTTCGTCCTCTAAATGGTGTAATGCATAGGTGCTTATTATATAATCAAATTGTATATTTTCTAGCTCCTCTGGAAAACCTTTAGAAAAATCATATTGAACCAATTTAGCTAAGGGCATTTTCTCCTTTGCGATTTCTATCATCTTCTCAGAGAAGTCAATACCATATATTTCATACCCATCATCATATAGTTTTTTAGTTAATACTCCTGTACCAAATCCAATATCTAATATTTTTGCTTTTTCTTTTTTATGAACCATATTGTAAATAGTGCCTAGGACATCCTTATATCCTGCAAATGGATATTCATTATTTTCTTCACATAAATGAACACTTTCATCGTATCCATCGGCCCATAAATCAAAACCTTTATTATCTAGCATTAAAGAATTCCTCCTTACTAAGTTCATAATCAACAACAGTTCTCAATTTTCCATTTTGGTCTTTCCAACAATCCTTTCTTATTCCAATCTTTCGAGCTCCAATCTTATTTTCATAAACATGTTGGGCTCTCTTGTTTTCAAGCATTGTATCCAAAACAATTTTTTCTATTGGAAACTTAGAATTAATAGCTTCATCTGTAAAAAGAAATTCAAATAACATTCTGATAATTTTAGGCCCATAGCCTTGATTCTGATAACTAAAATCACATATTTTCCATCCAGGATATACAGCATTATCTCCTTTAATTCTATAATTTAGTTCTCCTACAAGCTTACCATCAATTTCTATTACACAGAGTTGACTTAATTTACCTTCCCAACCCCTAATATTTTTTATAGTATCTTCTAAAGATTCCCCCAAACCCCTAGGAAAACCTGCATGCTCCATAACCTTTCCATCATTCCACCACTTATTTAATTGAACAGCATCATTTATAGTGGCACTTCTAATTACAATATTGTCTTTTCGAATTCTCATAATTTCCTCCATTAAATTTATTTGGAGGGTTTATAGGGCGTGAACCCTCCCTACACGCTTAGCTATCATTTTCATCATCTCAGCCACTTCCTTTCTTTATATTTATATGATAACACTTAAAGTGTAATCAGCTAATTGCTTCATTATAAATCTCCATATTTTAATAGGAATTGAGATTATAAACTTAATCCATTTGTTCTTTTCGATAATAGAGAAGTCTAGTTTCTAATGTTACAGTATGAAGTTCGAAAAGATGATTATCATAATCATAAAAATATATTGAATTACCTTCTCCTTCGATCCTCTTTCTGCCACTTTCTATTTCTAAGCCAAGGTTCTGAATTCTTTCAAGATACATATCATAATCTGATTCATCTATTTTAAAAGCTATGTGATTATAGCTTTTTTCAATCTCTTCTCCCTCCATAACTGCAACCCACAAGTCATTTATTAGGAAAAATTTTTCTTTGGATATAAAAAATTTTTTGTCACCGCTAGAATAAACTTCTTTAGCTCCAAAACTCTCTTCAAAAAAAGTTGTTGCCTTATCTAAGTCTTTGACAATAAAAGTAATGTGGCTAATTCCCTCTATCAAGTTTATCCCCCCTAAAATGTGGATTCTGAATTTACTAAAAAACTCGCTTCCTTTGATTGAAAATTTTGCCTCTAGATATCATCACTACAACAATTATTATCATAATAATATTCATAGCCAAAACTACAACACTTATGAACTCTTCCTTTTTCAAATATTAATGTAGCAATCACAGTTACCATAAGTGGTACTAGTTCCCACCATAACCTAGTTACGGCTGAGTTTCCATGAGTGAACTGTGGTTCATATAAAAAATCCATAGAAACAAAAATAGCCCAAAGAACAAAGAATCCAAGTGCCTTTCCTGTTGTTGTTAATAGCTTTTTCATTTCTGCACCTCATAAAATATGATTTACTTTATAAACCTAAATTCTCCTAATTCCGTGTAAATCAAAATAAACATTCCTTGCTTTAAAGGGAGAAGGGTTAATATATTGTAATTTCACCTTTTCAAAATCAGTTATTCTTTTAGAATGAAAATAAGGTTTTTCAAACTTTAACCTTTCATCTCTTAGCCAATCAGGAACCTCTATGTCATGTAATTGTAAACAGTAATCTATTAAGGCAGATACCTTTGTTAAATATTTTATTTCTTCATCATTACAGTTATCTATATCTATTGGCTCATATAAACTATTTATAAACTTCATATCTTTAGATTTTAATAATTCTAATAATTGATTTATACCTGTATTTTCATCTGGATACTCAAATAAATCCTTTAAGTATTTATTCCCAATCATAACCTAAATCCTCCCCTAAATATTTAATGAAATTTATTTGTCTTTCTCCTAAAAGTGTAAGGGGAATATAATCCGAAACTATATCTAAAAGCTCTGTTTTGGTAGTAATATTCAAATTTTTACATAATATATAAGCATCTACAAAATCTTTGGCTGGCTCTGGCCTGGCAGCTAGTATTTTCATAGCTAGTAATTGTTCAGCTTTTGGTTTTAGTATTTTTAAATTAGAATATACTCTATAAGTTTCCTTATCCTCTTTTAATAGGGATTTTAATGGCTCTTTAATATCTTCATTTATCCAATCATCGGAAAGATTAAAAGTAAATTGTGTAAGGTCTAATATGTTTTTTAACAATTTAGAGTTTGTTTCACTAAAAACACAATCTATATCTTTAGTGGCAGGTCTGTTGTCATAAATAATAGTCATAATAGAACCTCCATAAACCGTTATTTCAAGTTGTAATTGATTTTCTTTTAGCCGTTCATTTAGATAATCGAAAATCTCCAATAACTTATCTTTGTCCATTAAACCTATATCCTTGGGTTTAGCCATATTATCCCTCCTAATCATGGAATTTATTGCTATCTTAATTATATCATACTAATAGATAATTTTCGTTTATCGCATATAATATAAATATTGCGGAACAGACTAAGCATTATGGCACTCTAAATAATCAACCCTTTTTCCAGTCTTTATAGCGTATTCTATTTCACCTTTTGTACTTTCGCCTATATATCCATTTTTATTAATCACATAAATTTCATCAGACATATCGATTTTTCTTTTATGTATATCGTCAAGCATTACTTTAATTTCAGGAGTGATGACATTTTCAAACTCACCATCAGCATGTCCAAACAATCCTACTGAAATAACTATATTCCCTTCTAGAGTTAATTGTTTTTGTACCTTCAAGAACTCATCTTTAAACCTCGTACTCCCGCACAAAGTTATTACTTTATACTTTCCTACCATAATATCCTCCATTTAATTCGCCTTATCCTACTATTGCGCATTATATCATTTATTTCTAGCTTATGACAATTCCTAAGCTTACCACTACTTATGATACGGTTCGCCACATCGACTTCACTAGTAAAATAAATAGAATATATTTAGCAGTTAATATAGGCTGCTAAAATAAAAGCATCAGGTTTCATCACATAAACCTAATGCTTTTATTTGAACATTATCAAAAACTTAAAAATTAATTTATTATCTATTATAAACTTCTCCTCGAGATGCAATTTCAATAATATTTATAACTAAATCCTTTTCATCTTTATTAAATATAATTCTATATTTCCCAACTCTTAACCTATAATCTTCCGCCTTTCCCTGTAACTTTTTAACATCCCCTGACGGAAGTTGATTTATGGACTTAATTATTCTTAGCTGGGTATTTCTATCTAATTTTTTTAAATACTTTAGACAAGCTTTTTCATATTTAATATTATATTTCATTTTTATTAATCCCTATTTCCTTTAAAAGGTCATCTTGGTCTATAAATTCACCCTTTAATTTAATTTCTTCTATATGGAGACACTCTTCTTTAGTTATATATTCATGCTCTAGTTCATTTATTTCATTCCATTTATCTTGAGTTTCTTTAAATTTTAAAAATTCGGCCAAATCAATAACTGTTTTAATATTTTCTGGCCTTAGCTCATCTTTTAATATCTTTTCGATTTTTTTTGCAAGGGTCATGATTCTTCCCTCCCTATTTATAATATTTTTCTTTTAGAAAATATTAATTAAAAAGATTATTCATATATATTGTAGCATAAAACCTCCCAATTGAACTATTTTAACTATAATTTATAATTATTAAATTACTCCATTATTCGTAGAATTGAATTAATATTTTTATATGGAATTTATATCTGCAAAGGCTATGAGTTTATTTGGATATTTTTTATAATTTCATCATAAAATTCATTTGTTTTACCTGCTGAATTAATAATTTTTTGGACTATGCCATTTTCATAATTATCTTTTGCAATTTTAAGGTTTTTTTGAAAACCTGCGAAATCTATCATATGTATAGTTTCTATAAAGCTTTTCCCCCTACATATTCATTAGGATCTATATCTTGAATAAGACAAATATTATAGCATTAATTTCCAATTTATGATAGCTCCAACCAATATCCAATCACTTATGATACGGTTCGCCTTTCATTATCCTAAATCCTCTATAAACTTGCTCTAATAATATCATTCTCATTAGCTGATGTGGAAAAGTCATCTTTGAAAAGGATAGTTTGAAATTACTCTTATTTATTACTTCATTAGGTAAGCCTAAAGAGCCGCCGATTATAAAAGTTATATTATTTATTCCATCTATCATCAGTTTCTCTATTTTCTCTGATAGTTCCTGAGATGATAATTGTTTTCCTTCTATGACCAGGGAGATTATATAGGCATTTTGGGGAATTTTAGATAGGATTCTTGCTCCTTCTTTGCTTTTGATTGCTGCCATTTCTTTCTCGCTTAAATTTTCAGGAGCCTTTTCATCTTCTACTTCTATTATTTCTAAATTGCAGTATCTTGAAAGTCGTTTTGAGTATTCCTTTATGCCATCTACCATATACTTTTCCTTTATCTTGCCTACTCCGATTACTTTAATATTCACTTTTCCCTCCTAAAAGTATGACTTCCCAACTCCAAATTAATACTATTCTTTATCATATCATTAATATAGACCCTTTTAAACACTATTATAATAATATTCTTATAATCTATAGGAATTTTATTTCCTTTTAGTTTCTAAAGTTAAAATGCTGTAGATACATAAATAGTATCTACAGCATTCTTTAATTTTAGTAATTTTCAACAAATACTTCAAAATAGTCTCTAGGATGTGCACATGCTGGGCATACTTTAGGTGCTGATTTGCCTTTGTAAATATATCCACAGTTACTACATTTCCATTCTACTTCTTCATCCTTTTCAAATACTTTGCTGCTCTCAATATTCTCTAATAGCTTTCTATATCTAGTTTCATGGCGTTCTTCTACTTCTGCTATTTCCTTCCATACATTAGCTATCTGAGAAAATCCTTCTTTTTCAGCGATGTCTGCAAATGTTGGATAAAGATCTGTCCACTCTTCATTTTCCCCCTCAGCTGCAGCTTTTAAATTTGCCCTTGTATCCCCTAAAGCTACAGGATATGATGCATTAATTTCTACTGCTTCCCCACATAGACTTTCATTTAAAAATTTGAAAAATCTCTTAGCATGTTCTTTTTCGTTTTCTGCTGTTTCTAAAAAGATATTAGATATTTGTACATACCCTTCTTTCCTTGCTTGTGAGGCATAGTATGTATACCTTGTCCTAGCTTGGGATTCTCCCGCAAATGCTTTCATTAAATTTTCAGCTGTTTTTGTTCCTTTTAAAGATTTCATTAAAATTCCTCCTATATTTTAAAAATCATTCAATATATTAATACCCACCTACTCTATAAATACAACAACAGCTTTAAATTTTTTAAAATTAAATCCAACCTTCTACTTCATTTAATAAATCAAAATTTGTAAGATCATAATGAAGAGGTGTTATAGTGACATATCCTTGTGATAAATAATATCTATCCGTATCTCCCTCCAGTCCTTCACGTCTTCTTCCTTTAACCTTTAATATCTTATCCCCATTACCTCCATAATCCTCCATAAGATAATAATCATATATAACTCCGCCAATTTTACATACTTTGATTCCCTTAACATCTTCTTCTTTTAAATATGGTGTATTGATACTTAATATAATATTATTTTTAACAAAATCGCCCTTTGATTTTTCTAAAATATATTTGCCATACTCAGCTGTTAACCTATAATCAACCTTTCCATCTATCAACTCTGCTGAAAGAGCCATGGAAGGAATTTTATACATATTTGCTTCTATGGCAGCTGATACTGTTCCTGAATATAGTACATCCATACCTACATTTAGCCCCATATTTATCCCTGATAAAACCATATCTACTGGTCCATCTATGAGTTTGTCTAAGGCAACCCTTACACAATCTACTGGAGTCCCTGATACACTATAAGCTTTTGATTTTATTCCTTCTAGTTCTACTTCTTTAACTATTAAAGGTTTTGAAAGTGTAATAGCATGACTTTGAGCACTTCTTTGATCATCTGGGGCCACTATTGTTATATCATGGTCCTTTTCCAATTCTTTAGCCAATACATGTATTCCCTCTGCATGTATACCATCATCATTAACTAATAATAATCTCATTTTTACCTCCTTAAATTCATTCGCTATAAATAGTATTATACCAAATTGGAAAATCATGTACACATTAATAAACCCTTTCTCTTAAAAAAGAGAAAGGGTTTTGTGAATTCTAATATTTAATATTTAATACTCCATCTGAATTAATAACTTTTTCACCTTTTATTACTTCATCTATAAAACTTACTGGTACAAATGTAGTTCCCTTTATTAGTTGAGTTTTTTCTCCTAAATGTACTAAAGCTTTTGAAAAATAGTATTGATCCTTACCTGCATAAGCTCCTGCTGATACTGATCCTTTATTAATATTAGCAACTTTATTTTTCCCATTCCATGTTACTTTAAAGTCTAAAGCTCTAGCAACTTCTGCCAAAGGCATCATTACTGTACCATTTTCAGATTTAAACATTGGCTTTTTAAGTTTTAGCTCTTTACCATTTATGATTACCTTATCAAAATTTGTAATCTCATTAACTTCTGTTACTTGGAAAAGATCGTCTATTCCATCTAAAACTTGTGATAACTTAGCGAACTCTTTTCCTTCTGGTTTCTTTGAATCATAAGGATTAGCTTGAGGAACTGTTGCTAAATATACATATGATTTTGTTTCTCCAATAGGGAAACTTTTTTCATCTTCTTTATAATTTTTCTTATCTACTACTGATATTGTTAATAGTTTTTCTCCCTTTAACTTTTCATTAGCAGGAGAATATATAAAGTTTACTTCAAGATTTTTGTTGTTAGCATCATATTCTTCTATTATATCCACTTTGTTTTTCCAAATTGGTGCAATTTTAAATTTAAAATTATATTTATAATTATGATATTCATCCTTTATAACTACAGGTTTTACATTTTTTAATATTTGAACTATGCTCTCATTTGGAATTTTAAACTCTGGATGTCCCATATACCCAGGGGCAATATCATATTGTTGGAATGTAATCACTAAATTACCATCCTTATCAATATAGAAGGAACTATCATCGTTTATAGTTACAAATCCATTTTCACCTGTAAAATATGATTTTTCTCCTTCAGCTACCTGCTCTTTTATTTGTTTATTTATTTCATCATTTATTATAGTTTTAAAATCGCTATTTTCTTTAAATAAATCTGCTAGTTCAATAGCTTTGCTATCATTTGCATCTATATTATAATAATCCTTTCTTGAAATTCCATGAGCCCCCCCTGTGTAGAAATAGGAATCAACTACGAAAGATAAAATATCTCCCTCTGATTTAATTTCATACTCAACATTCATTTCTGGTTTCCACTCAATATTAAGCTTTGATAATTCTTTTGCCTGTTCTTCAAATTCTTTTAATTCCTTTTTAGCAGTATCTTCAATTAGATGATTTAACTTTTCTTGATATACTGCATCTTTTAGCCCCTTAACTACAGGTATCTTTATATTAACTTTTACATTATCAATATTTGATTTGATAGTTTTTGATTCTACTTTAACCTTATTTCCTATTGATTCACTGCTTATAGGCGCTGGAATAATTATCTTATTTTTAGTATTCTTATCTACATTCTTGCCATCTATAGCAAAAGAAACACTACTTAACGTTAAACAACCTGCTAGCCCTAATACTACAATTTTCTTCTTCATACTATAATGCCCCCTTAAATATTAAGTATCTTATATAAGTATTATACCCAAGGTATGGAGATAATTGGTTACATTAAGATTACATTAGGGTTACAATTAAATTAAACTACTAAGTACTTCGGTACTCTTTCACAGTAATTACAACTATGAGGGCTAGCCCAGTCAGTAAATGAAACCTTTTCTAATTCATAAATATCTGGTGGTTGTTCATAGGTTTCAACAAAATCTTCTATTGCATTTTCCAAATGTTCATTACAAACTACATACATATTATCAGCTCCATTTGTTTTAATGGGTGTAGAATGGTCTTGTCTTAGTATGTACATTAAATGCCATGTTTATAAAAGCTTAGAAACTTCCAAGCTTTTATTTTACATCTGAAAATATAATCTCTACCGCCATTTCCTTATTGTTTCTAATAACTGCCAATGTGGCCCTATCGCCTTTTTTATACTTATATAATATCTTCTTAAGTTGATTCATGCTTTCAATTTCTTGATTATCTATTTTTATAATTATATCTCCAGGTTTAAGACCTGCTTTTTCTGCTGGAGAGTTAGGGAGTATTTCATCTATTATAATTCCCTTATCTGCATTTAATTCTACTCCATATTTCATTTCATATTTTTCAACTTCGATTCCTGTAAATCCCATATATACAGTTTTAAAATCACCTTGTTTGACTACTCCATCAATTATAGGTTTTGCCACATTTATAGGAATAGCGAAACCTAAGCCTTCTCCAACTTGAGATCTAATCTTTACAGTATTGATTCCTATTACCTCTCCCTTATTATTTAAAAGAGGCCCTCCACTGTTACCTGGGTTTATAGAGGCATCTGTTTGTATTAAGTTTTCTATTACATTATATTGGTCTACCCTTACAGATCTATTTAACCCAGATATTACCCCCGAGGTCACAGTCCTTTGAAAATCTAATCCTAAGGGATTACCTATAGCCACAGCTAATTGGCCTACTTCTAAAGAGTCCGAATCTCCTAATTCAGCTGTAGGCAATTGAGTGGCTTCTACCTTTACTATTGCTAAATCTAAAACAGCATCATTCCACAATACCTTTCCTGGCATTTTATCCCCATTTTCAAATAAAACACTGATTCTTTTGGCTTTTCCATCTCCCACTACATGAGAATTGGTAAGTATGTAGCCATTGGGATTTATAACTATTCCCGAACCTACACCTTCTACCTCTTCTTCCCAAATAAATTTCCTTTGAACTTGAATAGTGGTTATACCCACTACAGAACTCATAGCCTTTTTAGCTACTGCTGATACTGATGATATATCACTATTAGGGGTAATATTTATTTGTTTTTCCACATTGGACATGTTTTCTTTATATATATCTGGCATAGGTATTAGTTTCCCATAAAGATATACTGGTGCAATATATGCACTAACTATACCCCCAACAATTGCTGCAATCAATGCAACAACAAAGTAAGAAAATTTACTCCTTCTTTTAGGTGGTCTTTCATAGTACATTTCCCATTCCTCCTATCTACTTATAGGGTATACACTTTAGTTGGCCTATCCCTATATGTAAGCTCTAAAGCTATATCTCTATGCACATTTATTCCCAAACTTTCTATACATTTCTTCACAGTTTCGTGAGCAAGAGATGGAGTGTTGTTTTCATTGCTTAGATGAGCTAGAAGTACAGTCTCGCCATTACCTGATAAAGTCTCTGCCAAAGCCTCTCCTGCATCTTCGTTGGAAAGGTGACCCTTTGTGCCTAATATTCTTCTCTTTAGATACAAAGGATAACTACCTTCTTTAAGCATCTTCACATCATGATTTGACTCCATTAAATAAAGGGAAGAGCCTTTAATTTTATTCTTCATATCATAATTTACCCAGCCCGTATCAGTTATAATACTTATTTTAATATTTTTATAATATATACAATATCCAACTGGTTCATTTGCATCATGAGAAACTCTAAATGGGCATACACCTAAATCCTTAAGCTCTAAATCTTTATCCGATTCTATTATCTTAATATTTTTATCCTTTATTTCTCCTATAATCTTATTCATACCAAGCCATGTATTTTCATTAGCAACAATTGGAATATCATATCTTCTAGAAAGAATCCCCACTCCCTTTACATGATCTATATGCTCATGAGTTACTAATATATAATCAATAGTGGTGGGGCAAACCCCTATTGATGATAATAGGCTTTCTATTCTTTTCCCACTAAAGCCCCCATCTATTAATATTTTTGTCCTATCTGTTTCAATGTATTGGCAATTCCCGCTGCTACCACTTGATAGGGAACAAAATTTTATTCCCATTTTGATTTCCTCCAATATTTTATTTTTATAATATCTTTATTATAATATATATTTTAGCAAAAACCTAACTTTATGAAAATAATTAAAACTTTCAAAATAAAAAAGGCTCCCATTAAAGCATTCTTAAATTAAGGAAGTCTTTCATAAAAAACTAACTATGTTTTAGCTAGAAATATAATAATATGTTAATACCAAAATTTATTGCTTATCCGTATCTCTAATATTCATCTATATAAACTTTATAACCATCATCAAATTGAATCCTCCAAGCAGGAACTGCCTTCCCTTTTTTTGTTTCCTCTGGTTCCTTTAAGTAATCATGCTTTTGAGGGTCAAAATAGTAGCAAAGGGAAATATCTGTAATAGTTTTACCATATACCTCATCCATCCCAAGCAAAGCTAATATGGATTTTGGTGCAGTGTTAATAGCTATTTTAGTCTCCCCTAAATTCTCGGTTATAAGCCATAGCCTTTCGAATTTTTTAACTCCTCTTTTATCAATCTGTAAATTCGTATATGCTCTCTCAACATATATATCATTATATACTTTTGAGTATTCTAAATAAAAGACCCCTTTTTCTTCTTTAATAAAATTAAGTTTCATATCAGAGATATCAAATCCGTTTTTCTTAATAAATTCTTCTGATAATTGGATGGCCCTTTCCTTGTTTAAATCTTCATAGATTTCTTTCCCTTCTTTGTTTTCATACATTATAAGTTTGTTATTAACTATAACAACGGATTCATTACCTTTCACCAGTTCCCCGAATCCTTTTTCATCATCTTTTATAATCCCCTTATCCCCAAAAAAGTTTTTATTTACCTCTTTTAAACTTAATTTTTCATATTCTACTGTCATAGTGTTTAAATAGGGCATTTCTTTTGGAATCTGGGTGGCAACAGATATATTTTTATCTTGCAATAATTTTACCACGTCTTCTACAAATTCATCTTTAACAGTTGATTCACCGATATTTTTTTCATTGATTAACATATATCCTAATAATATATTTGTTATAATAAAAGCCACTATTAATATGGTCTTAGCCTTTGACCAATCCATTCCTTTTCACCATCCAAATTCTCCTTGCCTATTTTCTTTCTAATACTAGTTCACCGCTATATGCATCAAAAGCATATAATCTATCTTGAGTTTGCAAAACCCATACTCCAATTAATTCTTCTTCCTTTTCTTTCAAACAGGGGTCTAAATATGCTATATTGATATTTTGAATAGATGACAAAATATCATCTTTTATCGTTTCTCTATCAATATCTTCTAAATCTATGTTTTTATCCTCAACATATCCTTTTTCTAATATATCATAATTTATGTTTATTATATCAAAAGCTGATAACATTCTATTGTCATCTGATTTATTTTGAATATTTATCTTCATATCCTTCCTAATAAATCTTTTATAATTCCTAACATACTTATTAAACACATCTACTTGTATGAAATCTTCTACTGTATCGCTTCCCAAAATTACAGGGATTCCTCTTATTCTATATCTAAATGTAAGTCTATAACCTTCACTTTCTTCCGAATCTATTTCCTCTATTTTTGCTAAATACATATCCTTTGGGACTTCAATATGACTAGACAAAAATTCAGCTGCTGTATTTAGACTTATATAAAGGTTTCTTTCCTTTACAGGAGCTTCGAGGGGATTGAAATATTCTAAAAGACCATTTTGATTGATTTTTAAAACTCGTTGATTATAAACATATAGGATAGAACCATTGTTTTCTATAATTTCCCTTATATAATCAATGTCTTTGTCAAAAAACTTTTCTGCTATATTTCTAATCTCATCGATATCATATATATCTAACTCATTTTTCACATAGACCTTTGGCAAGTTTTGAGCCATTTTATAAGTTATATATATATTATTATCTACACCTAAGGTGTCCTTCATGGAATAATAATAAGTATAATCCTTTCTTTCTTCTATTTCCCTTACTTGGTTTTTTATAATTTCTGTATCCATATCCAAATTATAAACTTTCAGATGTTTATCCCCTTCACTAAATACTACAAAAGCTTCTTTTCTGCCTAGATAAAAATAAATCTCATCAATTTTCGGCATTTTTTCTATAATATAATTTGGTTTAGATACACCTAATGAACGAGCTAATATATAAGTGCTATATTTTTCAGGAAAATAAAAAACTATGGACTTTTCCTCATTATATGTTGAAAATTCCTCATTTGATAAATTATTAGTCTTAATATTATTAGAAGATAAAATATCTACCAAAGAAGAGCGAGTGCTTGTCCATAGATTATTATTGTCATCATTGTAAAATATCGTATGATTTTTTTCATCAAAATTTAGTAGATATTTATGAGGTTTTATCATATCCGTAAATAGATAATTTGCAGATACTGCCTCTTCTTTTTTGGAAAAAGACAAAATATCATAAGGTATTTCTATCCACAATCTTTTCGTTAAAAACACACTAATACATACCAAGGATAAGAGTAGAAAAGTTTTTAACCTTTCTTTAGTCATGATAATCATCTCCCTTAATCCATGGTTGTATTACTTAACAGAAGGTGGTTTATTTGAATTGTTAAAAGTTTCATCTAATTGTTCTGCTTCATAATAATAAATAACCTTTTCCACAGTAGGAACACCATTTACATTAAAAGTTACAATGATTTTATTTATTCCCATAATTAGCTCTATTTCTTCTCCAAAACCTACCTGACCAGATTTAATAGTTTGACTAGAAATAAGAACATATTCATCATCCTTTGGCAATTTGGCCAATGAATAATTTTTACCTGTTAGATCCACTGCACCATAATGATCAATTACAATACTTGTACCCTTTGGCGCAGTACCAGATACTAAAGCTGTTTTTTTATTAGAGGATGAAGAATCCTCTTTAGGAACACTTACTTGGTACTTAGATATGTCAACTTTAGGCTTTGCTTTTTTCATTGATGCTGCATAGCCAACTACAGATCCTGTAGATAATGATAGTATTATTATGAAAACGAATAGGCTAGCTGCGATTTTTTTCCACATATCTTCAACCTCCTTTACCATATATTATAAGACATTTTCATTATATACCAAATATGTTACAAAAGTATTACAAGCTAATTAAGATTGAATTACACATGACTAGTTGTAGGAAGCATAATATCTACCTCTGTTCCAACTTTATGCTGAGATTTTAAAGCTATGTCTCCACCATGGGCCTCTACTATTTGTTTAGCAATAGATAGCCCTAATCCAGTTCCTCCAAGCTCCCTGCTTCTTCCTTTATCAACTCTATAAAACCTTTCAAATATCCTATTTTTATCCTCTTCAGGTATACCTATACCATTGTCCTTAACTGTAATAATAACCCTATCATTTTGTTTTTTTGCTAAAACACTTATCTTGCCTCCATTGGGAGTATATTTTATTGCATTTGATATTATATTTAGTATAACCTGTTCTATACCATCTTTATCTACGACAATATTTGGAATATTTTCTTCAATATCTAATATAAGGTCTTGGTTTTTTTCCTTAAAAGCAAAATCTAGTTTTAAGCAAGCATCTTTAATTAGATTTTCTACAGAACAATCTACTTTTTTCCACTTGGTCTTATTATAATCTAAATTTGAAAGCTGAAGTAAATCCCTAACTATTCTAGTCATTCTATCACATTCGTTATCTATTACTGATAAAAATTTACATGAAAGTTCTTCGTCTAAATTATCAAAACCCATTAAAGTTTCCGTATATGATTTAATTGTAGTAATTGGCGTTTTTAATTCATGGGATACATTTGCAACAAATTCTTTCCTCATATTATCTAGTTTATGCTGCTCCGTTATGTCCTGGAACACAATTATTACTCCACCAATATTATTTTTTTCATTTCTAAAAGGAGCGTATCTAATCCTATAAACAACGGAATTTATCTCTACAATCTCATCTCCCTCAAGGCTATTTAAATCTTCATAATCAATTTTAGTTAAGTTTATACTATCCATTGGAAATATTTTTTTATTTATTGAATCATCATTTATTGTTTCTTCTAAGCCCAGAATATCTATTGCAATAGGATTTGCATGGATGATATAACCATTTATATCAATAGCTATAACCCCATCTGCCATATATTTAAATATGGTATCTAATTTGCTTCTTTCAAGATCTATTTCTTGAATTGTATCCTTTAATTTTAAAGTTAAATAGTTAAACATGCTGGCCAACTGGCCAATTTCATCATCGGATTTTACCTCAACAAACTGATCAAAGTCTCCCTTTGCCATTTTCTCTGCTTTTTTTGTTACATCTCTAATAGGACCTGTTATACTACTTGCTATTAAAAAACCTAATAAAACTGTTACTGCTAAAGCCAGCATAGTGGCACTGGTTAATATCTTTTTAGATTCATCTAAAGTAGCATAGATATCTTGAAGATCTGATGTCATATAAAGGACTCCTTTAACCTGTCCTACTTCATTTAGCGCTGGATAAGCTATATGTTTAAATACAGTGCCCTCATTTGCGTCTTTCCTTATTCCTTCAGATTTTTCCCCTGTATCATAAGCAGATAATATTAGGGTAGGATCTAAAAATTTATAAACCAATGCATTTTGGCCCTTAATTTTGTCATGATTACTATAAGAAGAAGCTATTATTTTAGGCATATCGCCATCATTATAGATAATATAAAGGGTTTCGTTTCCATCAAATCTCCATTCATCTAAAGTATCTTGAATTTCTTCACTTACATTTGCCCAGTTGTCTTCAGATAAATAGCTAGAAGTACTAATTATAGATTCTATCTGCTTAACCATTGTATTGGTTCTATTTTCTAGTTGTTGTGCCTCAAATCTTTGTACTATGAAAACTCCTACGATTGCCATAGCAATAAATATAAGTAGAAAATATACTATGATAAACTTCCATCTAATACTCGTAAACATAAATTAGCCCCTCCTGAAGTAGTAACCTACTCCTCTTTTAGTCATAATATATTTATATTCTCCATCCTTATCTTCTATCTTTTCTCTGAGCCTTCTAACCGTAACATCTACTGTCCTTATATCTCCATAATATTCATATCCCCATACTTCTTCCAATAGTTGCTCTCTCGAAAACACTTGCCCCGCACTGGAAGCCAGGAATTTTAATAGTTCAAATTCCCTTAAGGTTAAATCTATAACTTGTCCCCTTTTTTTCACCTCGTATTTATTCGCATCAATAAGTAAATCTCCAATGGATAATATATCGTCATTATTCATATCATTGCCATTAGAGAACTCAACTCTCCTTATATTGGCCTTAACTCTCGCTACTAACTCTCTCATACTAAAAGGTTTTGTTATATAGTCATCTGCTCCTAGTTCTAGCCCCAATATTTTATCTACTTCCTCTTCCTTTGCAGTTAGCATAAGAACTGGAACCTTAAATTCTTTTCTAATTTCTTTAAGTACTTGAAATCCATCTTTCTTAGGAAGCATAATATCTAGGACTATTAAATCTGGCAAAAATTCATAAACTTTTTCTATGGCTTCTTCCCCATCATAAGCCAATTCAACCATATATCCTTCCTTTTCCAAGTTAAACTTTACAATGTCGGCTATGGATTTTTCATCATCCACCACTAATATTTTCTTATCCATAAAAAATCACTCCAGATAATTAATTGTATTTCTATTTTAAATCTTACTTAAATTTAACTTAAATACTTTTTTTAATGAGGTATTTATGTTATTCCCTATGCCTAAATTATCTAATAATAAGTTAATCTTGTCAAACTCATAATTAGAATTTAAATAATTTATGGCCTCATAAGATTTCCTATATGCTATTTCTATTTTTATATCATCAAAGTTATCATTTAAATCCTTAAGAGAAATATTTGAGGTTTCACCTATGCCCTCTTTCCATTCAAATCCTATAGCTTTTTTTTCCATAAAAAGGGCCAAGCCTTCAGTAAGCCATAATGGGTAATTACCCCTTGTTTTTTCATCTACTATTAAATGTGTAAACTCATGGATTATAGGGGTATTCTTTTTATATTCCTCTATATTATTTCCTTTAATCCAGATATTTGGTGATAGAAGATTTATTGTCCCACCATAATACACTCCTACAGGTGGAATATCTCCTTCTAATTTAACCGTATCCATTAAAGTCTTTTCTTTATCATATATTATTATAGGTATATCCCCTTTAGGATAATAATCAAAGTAGGAACACACTTCTTCATAGTGTTCTTCTATTATATTTCCTGTTACTTCAGCAATATCCTTTTCATCTGTTTTAAAATATATGGTAAAATGTTCTGTCCCCATGGTTTCAAAATCCTTTAGGGAACCCAATATCTTATATTTCTCGTAACTTTTAATTAATGGATAAAATGAGACCTGCAAATATTCTTTCATTATAAAAAAAGAAAAAAAGGCAATGATTATAATGGATGTATATAATAAGATTTTTCTCACATTTGTTCCCCCCTTTTATATAATATGAATAATTAATTTCATATACTATTGAATTTAGTATGTATATATTATATAATGATTGCAGCAAGGGGGAGTAGCTTAGCGAATAGTTAGCCGTCAATACGGAGTAATCCCGGTTAACTGTCCTATTATTAATTAGGTAGCAAGACCTTTGTTTAAACTATCATGTTTAAACAGAGGTCTTTTTTTGTTTACCATATTATATTTTAACAATTTTAAAGCATTGATTCAATGTTTTCCATTAAGTAACACTTAAAGATTTAATTTTCATTTATAGTGGTATAATAAATAAAAGACGAAAAGGAGGATATTTATGGAATGGTATAGACAAACCAAGGAAAAGTTGCTTTCTAATTTAAATACTAATGTAGACAGTGGACTTTCTAGTGAAGATGTAGAAAACCGATTAAAAAAATATGGACCTAATGAATTAAAAGAAGAAGAAAAAAGAAGTCTATTATCTAAAATATTGGCTCAATTTAATGATTTTCTCGTAATCATATTGATTGTAGCTAGTATTATCTCCTTTGCTGTAGGAGAAAAGGCAGACTCTATCGTAATATTGGCAATAGTAGTAATCAATGCATTTTTAGGATTGTACCAAGAAGGTAAAGCTGAAAAATCATTAGAGGCTTTAAAGAAAATGGCAGCCCCTAATGCTAAAGTAATAAGAAATGGGGCTACAACCATAGTGCCTGCAGACACTTTAGTGCCTGGAGATATAGTGCTCTTAGAATCTGGTGATATTATTCCAGCTGATTTGAGATTAATTGAATCTTCTAATCTAAAAATTGAAGAAGCTTCTTTAACAGGAGAATCTGTTCCTGTAGAAAAAAATGGTCTTACCACCTTTGATAAAGAAGCCTCTTTGGGTGATAGAATTAATATGGCTTATATGAGTACTATCGTTACCTATGGAAGAGGTAGAGGAATAGTAGTAGAAACTGGACATGGTACCGAAATAGGTAAAATTGCAACTATGATTCAAACTTTTGAAGATGAATCTACCCCCTTACAAAAAAAATTAGATCAATTAGGAAAGTACCTAGGAATTGCATGTATAATAGTTTGTGCTTTAGTATTTGGTATTGGAATCCTTCAAGGAAGGGATATATTAGAAATGTTTATGGTAGCCATATCTTTGGCAGTTGCAGCTATACCTGAAGGTTTACCTGCCATAGTTACTATAGTATTAGCCTTAGGTATGAACAGAATGGTTAAAAGAAATGCCATTGTAAAAAAACTACTTGCAGTTGAAACTTTAGGTTGTACTACTGTTATTTGTTCTGATAAGACAGGAACATTAACTCAAAATGAAATGACAGTAGTTAAAGCCTATACTAATGGAAAAATTATTGATATTACAGGAACAGGTTATGAACCTAAAGGAGAATTTCTCCTTGATGAGTCTTCCATAGACCCTAAAGAGAATGTTAATCTAAATACATTAATATCTATAGGCATCCTATGCAATGATGCAACATTAGAGGAAACCTCCGAAAGTTATAGAATTATAGGTGATCCTACTGAGGGATCTTTAATTACATTAGCAGGCAAAGGCGGCTTATATAAAAATGAAATAAATAATAAATATCCAAGGATTGAAGAAATACCCTTTGATTCTGATAGAAAGATGATGACAACTTTCCATAAGGACTTTTTCCCAGATAAATTGGTATCCTTTACTAAAGGTGCTCCAGATATAGTAATTAATAAATGTGAGAATATATATTTAAATGGGGAAATAGTACCCTTTACAGATGAACTTAAAAAAGAAGTGTTAGATATAAATAGTAGATTTTCAAGAAAAGCACTAAGGGTTCTTGCTTTTGCCTTTAGAAAATATGATAATCTACCTAATGAGATTACATCAGATGTAGTTGAAAATAATATGATATTTGCAGGCCTTGTTGGAATGATAGACCCACCAAGGGAAGAAGCAAAAAAAGCAATAAAACATTGTAAAGAAGCAGGAATTAAAACCGTAATGATTACTGGCGACTATAAGGAAACTGCCTTTGCCATAGCAAAAGAGCTAGGCATGGTTAAACATGAAAATGAAGCTATAATGGGTAAAGAATTAGATAATGTTTCTGATGAAGATTTAAAGGAGTTAGTAAAACAAAAGAGAGTCTATGCTAGGGTTTCTCCTGAGCATAAGGTTAGAATAATATCAGCATTAAAAGCAAATGGTGAAATTGCAGCTATGACTGGTGATGGAGTAAATGATGCTTTAGCATTAAAGAGAGCTGATATTGGGGTTGCAATGGGTATTACTGGTACAGATGTTGCAAAAAATACTGCTGAGGTCATATTAACAGATGATAACTTTGCCAGCATTGTAGCAGCAGTAGAAGAAGGCAGGATAATATATAGTAATATTAAAAAGTTTGTATTCTTTTTATTGTCCTGTAATATTGGAGAGATATTAATTGTATTCTTAAGTATATTGTTTAATCTACCTGTACCTCTTATTCCTATACAATTACTTTGGTTAAACTTGGTTACCGATAGTTTCCCAGCTCTAGCCTTAGGTGTAGAAAAAGGAGACCCAGAAATAATGAAAATTCCCCCAAGAAACTCGAATGAGCCAATTTTGGATAAGGGAATGGTAAGAGCTATAATTTTTCAGAGTATAGCTATTGCTGCTGGCTCCCTTTTAGCTTATATATGGGGTCTAAAAACCTATGGTATGGACAACTTAATTATTGCAAGAACTATGACTTTTGCTACTTTGATTACAGCTGAATTATTAAGAGCTTTTTCTAGTAGATCTGAAAGGCATACTATATTTGAAATAGGTGTATTCTCCAATAAGAAATTAACTTATGCAACTTTATTTTCTTTAATACTATTGATTGTAGTAATATATTTACCAATTCTTCAACCAATCTTTGATACCTATCCTTTAGGCTTTATGGATTGGCTAATAGTCTTATTACTTTCATTTTTACCTCTTTTAGTTGGTGAAGTATATAAGATATTCACTAGAAAAAATTTGTAGAAAAAGCCCTTAGGGGCTTTTTCTTTTTCCAGCACATTTTATATATTCTGTGCATAGAATAGAACAAGGAAGGTGGTTGTATGAGAAGAATGAGTAACTCTAAGGTTTGCCCAATATTAAGTGCAAAAATAATGTCTCAATCAAAAGAAGAACTGCCTGTAATTGTTCAGTTAACAAAAAATAATAAAGAATTAGAAAATGGAATAATGAGCCTTTCAACAAAAGTTAGATCTAGTTTACCTTTGATAAATGGAATTGCTTGCAACTTAACTACTGATGTTATCTATAGATTGGCTAATAGTCCAGAAGTAGAATATATTAGCTTTGATTCAAAAGTTTTTACTCAGATGGATATTGCAGCCCCTACAGTTGAGGCGCAGTTTCCCCACGAAAGAGGATATAAAGGCGAAGGAATAACTGTTGCAGTTATAGATACAGGTGCAGCCCCTCACCAGGATTTAACAAGACCTACTAATAGAATTATAGGATTTAAGGACTTTATAAATAAAAGAACATCCCCCTATGATGATAACGGTCATGGGACCCATGTGGCTGGGATAATAGCAGGGAATGGATATTCTTCTAGGGGAAAATATGCTGGGATAGCCCCAGAGTCGAAAATTTTAGCCATAAAGGCATTGGATAGCGAAGGTAGTGGAAATACATCCAATATAATTGCTGCCATATCCTATGTTGTAGAAACCAAAAATCAATATAATACAAAGATATTAAATCTTTCTGTTGGCAGCCCTGCAAATAATTCTTGTAAAAACGATCCATTATGTAAGGCTGTGACAGAAGCTGTAAATAGTGGAATTACCGTTGTAGTTGCTGCTGGAAATAGTGGTCCAAATGAAAGAACTATTCTTTCTCCTGGTATAAATGCCAATGTTATAACCGTAGGGGCAGTTGATGATAAAAGAACCATTGATCCAAAAGATGATGTTATTGCTCCTTTTTCTAGCAGAGGACCTACAAATGAAGGGCTTATAAAGCCTGATGTAGTAGCCCCTGGGGTAAATATTAATTCTTTATCTAATACTAAATTGGATGGATATTTAGCCTTAAGTGGTACCTCTATGGCAACTCCATTAATCTCTGGTAGTGCAGCTTTATTATTAAATAAACATGGGAATCTTTCTCCTAAAAGTGTAAAACAAAAATTAATGGGCTCGTGTGTTGACCTGCATGAATCAAAGGAAATTCAGGGTGCTGGACTCTTAAATTTACAAAAATTATTTTTTGAACCTTCGAAAGAAAAAGCTAATGGAGTTGATAAAGAAGGAAGAAAGCGCCATTCCTTTTTTGGCGATGAAATATTTGAAACCCTTCTCATATTAGTATTGGTTATGTTACTTCTTGATCAAAACATATAATAAAAATAGCAGCTTATTGTAAGCTGCTATTTTTATAAAAATCATCCCTACATATTTATCTAACATAAGATGCTGGGTTCTGATTACCCCCATTTTTAATAACTTCAAAATGAAGATGTGGGCCTGTAGATCTTCCAGTATTACCTACCTTAGCTATAACCTGACCCTTATAAACTTTATCGCCTCGTTTAACATTTATGGCACTGCAATGTCCATATCTTGTTTTATATCCATTTCCATGATCTATTTCAACTAAATTACCATAGGCTCCTTTTCTGCCAGCAAAAACAACCTTGCCGCCATCGGCAGCTTTAATAGATGTCCCGGTACTTGCTGCAATATCTAATCCCTTATGCATTCTTCCATTTCTCATACCATATCTAGAAGATACAGAGCCCCTTGTGGGCATTAGAAATGCTCCCGTTGCTATTGTTCTTGGTACCTCTTTGGTGCCCTTTACAACTAACTCATCAATAGGTTCCTTGATTATATTTTCATTTAATATTTCCTTATCTACTACTACTCCATTATGTTTTGTTACTTTGGCTAAGATTTCATTTTCACCTTCAGAACCTTCAACCTTTACCTTTTTTTCAGTTTTATACATTTTTTTATCGTATTCAACTTTTACTTCATAGTCAACTTTTTCTTTATACTTAACTTCTTCGACTGTAGCCACAGTTAACATGGACTTAGGTACCAATAGCTTTACTTCATCACCTATCTGTAATTTTTCTGGGTTCTTATCTGGATTAGCCTCTATTAAGTCTTCTACGTTCATATCATAAATCTTGGCTATAGTCCATAGACTTTCACCTACTTCTACAATATGGGTTTTTATTTCTTCTGCACCAGTTTGTAAATATTTATAAAGCTCATCTTTGTTCATTATCTTATTTAAAGGTATATTCTTTTTTTCGATTTTTACATTCTCAACGAACTTTGCCTCTTTTATATTTCCTTCTCCCTCTAAATAGGGCTTTTTAATCTTCTCTATTATTTCTTCCATGTCCTTTTTTGTCTTAGTGGCAGCTATTTCTTCATTATCTATTAATAGTACATAACCAGTTACCAAAAATGTCATTTTGGATTTAATACTTTCTTTTATCTCATTGACTGATGATAATGAATCGTCTTTTGCATGAGTGTCTTTAAAACTAATATCATCATTTAGCACAACGTCAATGTCATATGTATTAGTCAAATCTCTTTTTATTTCATCTAATATGTTTAAAGCTTCTTGTTGTTCTCTAACTATTCCTATCTCTTGGTCGCCAAAATATACGAGGAAAGCTCTTGTCCTTACTTCGTTGATTTTATAAGTTGTAAATAATAATCCTACTATTACAACTAACATAAGCCCCATGAGAATTTTTTTGAAACTATACTTCCTGCTGAACCTTTTTTTAAAGTCTTTTACCTTTTTTAATACTCCATCGTTTTTTAAAGGTAAAGTAGACTCTCTAAACCCCATGTGATTTGGATCATCCATGGTTTCAGTACCTCCCTATTTTTTAGATTAGCCTTAAAACCATATAATAATCGTTAAGACTTTTGTTACCTTTTTGTAACTAATTTGAAATAATATGAATTTATTATAACATAGGGAAAATTATTTTCAACTTCTTAAGCCTATCTAAATATATTCTATTCAAAATTTAATTAAATATACCTTCATTTGAATCCCGCTAATTTCAATGGTTATAGCAAATAGTTTGCTTTGCTTTCTATATATTATCTAAATTGTTAAGAATTCTTAATATTTTGTTCCTCCGCTTTTCTTTATAAATTAACTCAAATTTTAAGTATTTATGCTGCTGCTTATGGAAAAACTTCTATTATGTTCCTATTACTCATACTTATTAAATAGGAGTAATAAAATCTTTATTAAATATTAGTTTATTTAGGAGGCTCAATATGACAGAATGTGCCAATGTAAATTGTGTTGATGTTAACTCTCCATTTGCTATTGTGGATTTTTCTAATCTAATACTGGAACAACTATCATCTAGCATAGAAAATCACCAGGACTTAGTTATTTTATGTATAGGTACAGATAGATCCACTGGCGACTCTCTTGGCCCCTTGGTTGGTTATAAACTATTTCCTTATATGTCATCTTATGAAAGGGTTCACCTAATTGGTACCCTAGAAGAACCAGTTCATGCTAAAAACCTATCTGATACTATTAGTATGATAAAAAGTAGGCATTCAGAAGCCCTAGTTTTAGCAATAGATGCCTCTTTAGGTCATCATAATAAAATTGGTTATATTACCATTAAAAAAGGCCCATTAAAGCCTGGATTAGGTGTAAACAAAAAACTACCTTTTATTGGAGATATAAGCATTACAGGTGTCGTAAATGTTGGTGGTATGATGGAATATATGGTATTACAAAATACAAGGCTAAGCCTCGTTATGAATATGGCAGATATTATTTCTAAAGGTATAAATAGAGCTCTTTTTAAACTTTACAATGATAATTATGATGAAAAAACAAAGTAGCCATATTGGCTGCTTTACTAATCTTTTTTGTCCTTATTTCCCCTAGTATCTTCATTTGAATCTTTATCTGAAAAAGGTTTTTCTTCATACATATATATAATATCGTTCATATCGTCTCCTAACTCCATATCCGTAATCATATATCCCTTATTCTCAACTTTTCTTGTCCTTTTAGAGTTTGTATTTTTATCCATAAAAATATCCTCCTATTTTTTCATATTATGTTTCTTAGGAGGATATAATATTCAAAGTCTTTCCTATTTATAACGAACTTGCAAAGTTTTCTCCTCTAATGGCCCTATCTACGGCTTGCATTTCCTCTGTTGATAATGGATAAACAGACTTTCCGTTTTTTATTGGTTTTGCATAACAAGTAGACTGTTCCCTACCATAGATACTCGTAAGGACAATGCCATTTAAAAAGTTGTCCAAAAATACGATGGAAAAACTAAGTTCCGATCCCATATCTGCGAAGGCATTATATCTAATAAATCCTACTTTTTGAATGGCGAAGGTTAGCTTTGTTTGTAAATCATCCATTTCCTTGCTTATATTAGATATTTCGCCTCTAAATTCTTCTATTTCATATCCGCTCTTTAGCAATAATTCTTCGATATTGATGCCATCTGAGCCTCGTACTAATTCATCATATCTTCGTTTTAATTTGGATATTCTTATTTCGGCTATTAAATATAATGCCAATAGTACAAAAAAAGCTGCTAATAGTCCCATAATTATTTCTGTATTATATATTGCAATAAGTTCTC
Source organism: Firmicutes bacterium UBA4916 (assembly GCA_002398845.1). GTDB lineage: Bacteria > Bacillota > Clostridia > Tissierellales > Tepidimicrobiaceae > Mt11. Next base: position 30,709 of record DHBY01000098.1, read on the forward strand.
TAGTTTGCTCCATCCATATTTCTCCTTTCCTATGCTTCCTTAGATATTTCTTTAATAGCTTTTATTCCTAATTCAATCTCTTCGTGAGTATTAAAAGGTCCAAAACTAAATCTAACAACCCCTTGTTCAAAAGTCCCTATTGTCTTATGAGCAAGTGGAGCACAATGAAGTCCAGGCCTTACTTCTATATCATAATCCTGATCTAATATATAAGATATTTCAGATGAATCCTCATCCCCAATATTAATTGATACTACAGCCCCTTGATTATTTACATCTAATGGACCATAAGCCTTTACGCCTTCAATTTTTATAACCTCTTCAATAAAATGTCTAGTTAATTCTTCTTCATGTTTTCTTATATTTTCAATTCCTTGTTGAAAAATATATTCTATACCTGATCCTAAGCCAATAATTCCTGGCCCATTGGGTGTACCGCTTTCATATTTATCTGGTCTTATATCTGGCTGTTCTAATAAATGAGATATACTACCTGTACCTCCCTGTTTCATCTCTTTTATATCTAAACCATCTCTTATATATAATCCACCTGTGCCTTGAGGCCCTAGTAAGCCCTTATGGCCTGGAAAAGCCAATATATCGATATTCATCTTTTCTACATCAATATCATATATTCCTGCTGATTGGGCAGCATCTACTAAATAATATATACCATTTTTTTTAGCAATTTTACCAATTTCTTCGATAGGCATAATTGTACCAGTTAAATTCGAAATATGAGTGGTTATTATTAGCTTTGTATTCTTTTTAATACTTTTCTCAATATTAAGGGGATCAATTCTTCCCATTAGGTCACCCTTTACTATGGTGGTCTCTATTCCTTCCTTTTCCAATGCCTTCAAAGGCCTTAGAACAGAATTATGCTCCATAGAGGTGGTTATTACATGATCTCCTTTTTGCAATATACCTTTAATTCCTAGGTTTAAACCTTCTGTACAATTAAAAGTAAATATAACATTCATTGGATCCTTTATATTAAAAAGTTTCGCTATTAGTTCCCTTGTCTCAAAAATCCCTCTATCAATCTTTAGTGCCAATTTATGACCAGATCTTCCTGGGTTAGCTCCATAATTTTTCATAGCTTCCATAATAGAGTCGTATACTATATTAGGTTTAGGAAAAGATGTTGCTGCATTATCAAAATACGTCATTAATTCCACCTCCACTATTTTATAACCTAATTATATCATATTCTTTATAATGATAAATGATAAAAAAAAGGAAACTCAATTGAGCTTCCTTTTCTATCCTAACCTTGTATATACGGTCTTTAATAAATCTTCTTTTAATTGGGTCCCTTCTTTTAATAGTTGGTTTACCTTTTTATCCATTTCATTTCTATAATCTTCATCTTTTATGCTAGCTAGGTTTATTTTAACGTTTAAAAGCGCTCCCTCAAGTCCTGTGGCCGCAAGAAGTGCTCCTACGCCTACATCGGTAATAGCATTTACATTACCATGGTCTGCAAATACTTTTTGTAGCTTTAATACCTTAAAACATTCTTCAGCACATCTTAAAGGTACTTCTAAAGCTACCTTATATCCTGCTTGTATTGCATCTGTTCTCTTTTTCTTTTCTTCTTCAGTATCTTTAGGTAATTTAAAAGCTGCCATTACTTCATCAAAAGCTTTTGTATCTTCATCTACGATACGACTTAGTTTTTCTACACTTTTTTGTAATTCTTCAAAGTTTTCATCCATTACTTTTTTGATATCACTATCTAATTCATCATAGATTTTCCTACCAATAGTTAAATTACCAACCATTGCTGTTAATGCTGAACCTAGACTGCCAGCTAAGGCTGCAACACTTCCTCCTCCTGGAGTAGGTTCCTTAGATGCAACCTGAAGAACATAATCTTTTACACTTTTGTCCATTAACATTAAATCACCACCATATTAATTATTAATAGAAATTTATCTTGTCCCTTATTATGATAAAGTCATTCTATTAAAGTAAATTATATTATAGATAGTGAACATAATCAAATTAAAAAAGTTATTTGTTAGGTAGAAAGTTATTTTCATAATCATTTAATGTAGCTACTACCTGTGGGGATAATATCAATAATCCAGCAATATTAGGTAATACCATTAACCCATTAAATAAGTCTGCAACCTTCCAAACTGAATCAACGCTAAGTACTGAACCAAGTACAATAAATATTAATACTAAGACTCTATAGTATTTGATTCCTTTTTTACCAAATAGATATTTGATATTTGACTCACCAAAGTAGTACCAGCCTATTATAGTTGAAAAAGCAAAGAAGAATAAACTTATTGCTACAAATTTAATACCGAATTTACCAAGACCTATGCTAAATGCAGTTTGAGTCATCTCAATACCTGTTAAACCCATTGTATATGCACCAGTCATAATATTTATTAAAGCTGTAATTGTGCATATTACTAATGTATCAAATATAACTCCAAATATAGCAACCAAACCCTGTTCTGCCGGATGATCTACCTTTGCCACTGCATGAGCATGAGGTGTAGAACCCATACCAGCTTCATTCGAGAATAATCCTCTAGAAATACCATATCTTACTGCTTCCTTTACAGTTACACCTATTGCTCCTCCTACTGCAGCTTGTGTTGTAAAAGCAGATGTAAATATGGTCTTAAATGCTGGAATTATTTGAGTATAGTTTAAAACTATAATTACTATACTACCAGCAATATATAAAACCGCCATAAAAGGCACTATTAATTCAGTAAAAGAAGCGATTCTACCAATCCCTCCAATAAATATTAACCCTGCAAATATTGCAGCAATTAATCCGCCTACGATATTAGGTATATTAAATGCAGAATTCAAAGCTATAGCTATAGAATTTGATTGAACCATATTTCCTACAAAACCTAAAGCTATAATAATGGAAACTGCAAAGAAACCTGCTAAAAACTTACTATGAACACCTTTGCTTAAATAGTATGCTGGACCGCCTGTAGCCTCTCCATCTATTCTATCCACATACTTTTGAGCTAAAACTGCTTCACCAAATATAGTACCCATACCTAAAAATGCACTAACCCACATCCAAAATATGGCTCCTGGTCCTCCAGAAGCTATAGCTGTAGCTACTCCTGCCAAGTTTCCAGTTCCTACTTGAGCAGCTATTGCTGTTGCTAAGGCTTGGAAAGATGACATGCCATCAGCTCCAGCTTTCTCTCCTTTTTTAAATATCCCGCCAAATACATGTTGATTAATCCTTTTAAGCTGTCGAATTTGTGGAAATCTTAATCTAATGGAATAATAAAGGCCTGTAAATAATAATAGCCAAATCAAAATATTGTTCCATAAAATATTGTTTAAGAAGTTCACTATTTTCATTATGTCCATAATTATGCCTCCTCTTCCTATTGTTGTGTTTTTTAGGGCCCTGTTATAATATAACACAAATAATAAAATTTTAAAGGTTTTTTATTTAATAATTTTTTAGATTCTTCTTATTTTATTTAATTGTTTCTACCATATTTAGCATTATTATGTGTATTTTTTATGACTTTTATCACTTTTAACTTCAAATTTTTAAAGTTAACTATTTATTAAAATATATTTTATAATTAAAAACCTGGCTTATTGATAATAAGCCATGTTTTAGAATATTCTTGAAACTACTTCCTAAAATATAATAAAAAGATACGCTATATAAGATCCTAATAATATTAACCCAGTAAATCTCCCAATCCTTTCTTTGAACAATCCAGTAAACACAAAAATCAATGCAACTAACATAGCCATTGGTATATCAAGAAATAATGTTTGTCTTGAAATCATTAAACCTTGATCACTAACTAAAGCTGAGGCACCCATAATAACTGATATATCTATTATATTAGCCCCTAAAATATTCCCTACGGATATATTCTGTTGATTTTTAAAAGTAGCCGTTAAAGAAGTAACAAGTTCCGGTATTGAGGTACCAATAGCAAGCAATGTAAGACTAACCACTTGCTTTGGAATTCTTAGTACGTTTGCAATTTTTACCCCACTATCCACTAATAGATGAGCACCATATACAATTAAAAATCCCCCTACTATGAACTTAACTCCATTTAAAAGTAAGTCTTTTTTCTTAATAGGTCCCTTTTTAGGAATTTTATCTTTTACATCTTCTCTTTTATGTTCAAATATGTTTATTATTATAAAAATTAATATTAATGATATTAATAGGTGCCCTTCCTTAAAAGTTATAATTCCATCTTTAGACACAATAAAAAAAATACATAAATATGTTATCATCATTACACCTTTAATGCCAAAAAAAGTGCTATTTATTTTTATTGGTTTTATCAGAGCACATATTCCAATAATGAAAGCAATATTACATATATAAGACCCTAGAGCATTGCCTACTGACATTTCGGAAAAACCCTCGTTACTAGCCACTGTGGAAACAAAAAATTCTGGCAATGTTGTAGCAACACTAACAATAGTAGCCCCTATTATCCCAGAAGAAATCCCTGTTCTTTCTGCAATGTGTATAGAAGCATCTACAAATAAATCCCCCCCTTTTACAATCATTACTAAACCAATAGTAAATATAACTAAGACTAATAAAAATTCCATACTTTCCTCCTAAAGTTTATTTAAATTTTTATTAACTACTATATTTATATCTAGGGATATCCATTAATATTACTTATATTGTTTAACTTGATAAAACATGCAGCTTGTAACAATTAATAGATGAAAGAATAGTATATTAATAATTATTATAAGTAAAAGAGGTGCTTATTTTGGAATCAGTATTATTAGTATTAGCCTTATCCTTAGATGCCTTTGTTGCCAGTATGGCTTATGGTACAAATAAAATTAAAATACCATTTATATCGATGACAATTATCAATCTGGTGTGTTCCATGTTTCTTGCTTTGTCTGTTTTTTTTGGAACTTTATTAAGACAATTATTACCGCAAAACATAACCATAATTATTAGTTTCTCAATTCTAATGTTTTTAGGTACTTATTACCTTTTTGAAAGTCTAGTTAAAACATTTTTAGAAAGAAAATCAGATCCTAGCCAAAAAGTAAAATTTAAATTATTTAATGTATGGTTTATTATAGACATATATATTGATGAAACTAAAGCTGATTTAGATAATTCCAAAATACTAAGTTCAAAAGAAGCTTTATATTTAGCTATTGCACTATCTTTAGATTCACTAGCAATAGGATTTGGGTCTAGCTTAGGAAATATCAATTATCTTAATGTAATATTATTATCATTAGTTTCAGATATGATTGCCATATGGCTAGGATTATTTATAGGTAGGAAATTTGTTGAAAAGTCAAAATTAAACCTGTCTTGGCTAGCAGGTATAATTTTAATTATTTTAGCTGTCCTAAAATTAATATAAAATTTAAACCAACCTAAAATGGTTGGTTTAAAAACACATAATTCCTTCTAAAACTATTCTTGCTCCTCCCCCAATTTTTACTGTATACTCCCCTTTATTTTCATCAATTCTACAATAAATATTGCTTGGCCTATTTAAAACCTCACCTTGCATTGATATTATTTCGTTTCTATCTATATAGCCTTCTTTTCTTAAAAAATAAATTAATGCACCATTTGCAGTTCCCGTAGCAGCCTCTTCGTTTATTCCTACTAAAGGAGCAAAATTCCTCGTAAATACCTTATCTGAATTTATCTTTGGCAAACAAAAAGCGTGAACTCCTGACACATTTAATTTTTTAGATACATCAGCTAATTTTCTAAAATCTACCTTCAAATTATTTAAAGTATCTTTACTTTTTATTGGCAACATTATATCAGGTAACCCTGTAGAAATAATCTTTGGAAATACAAAATTATCTTCTATACCTATATCTTTTTTTTCTAAATGAAAACAATCTAATAATAGTTCTATATCTTCTATTTTACCTAAATCCTTAGGAGGGGCTTGTTCCATCATTACCCTTTCAATTTTTCCATTATTGAAAAATATTTCTACTGCTAATTTACCAACCTTGGTCTCTTGATATACCTTTTTTACGCCTTTATATATAGAAGGTAAATAACCCTTATAAGCTAAAGTATAAAAAGAGCCAATTGTTGCATGACCGCAGAGATCCACTTCTTGAACTGGGGTAAAAAACCTAACTTTGTAATTGTTTTTATCTATTGGAAATACAAAAGCAGTTTCTGAAAGATTCATTTCCATTGCAATATTTTGCATATCTTTCTCAGATAGTTCTCCTGCATCTGGCACAACACCAGCTGGATTTCCGCCAAAAGGCTTAGATGAAAAAGCATCGACTTGGTATATGTTTATTTCCATAGATTACACTCCCTTTTATAAATGTTTCACGTGAAACATTTGCTTCTAAGTTATAATAATGTCTAAAATTCGTTCTAAATCCTCTTCTCCATAATATTCGATTTCAATTTTACCCCCGTCTTTTTTAGTAGATAATTTCACCTTGGTTCCCAATACCATCATTAATTTTTCTTCAATCTCATCAACAAAAGGATCTTTTTTAACACTTTTAGTTTTTTGATTCTTTTTACCTACGTTTTTAACCATTTTTTCTGTATCCCGAACATTCATTTTATTGTTTACTATTGATCCAGCCGCTTTTAAACGTTCTTCCTTATTGCCTATACTGAGCAAAGCTCTACCATGGCCACTAGTCATTTGACCTTTAGCGATATAATCAATTATTTCTTTATCCAGATTAAGCAATCTAACACTATTAGCAATATAAGATCTGCTTTTGCCTATTTCCTTTGCAACTTGTTCTTGTGTTAAACCATAGTCCTCCATAAGACTTTTATATGCATATGCTTCTTCCATTGGATTTAAGTTTTCCCTTTGTATATTTTCAATTAAGGCAAGTTTCTGAGCTTGTTTGTCATCTACATCTTTTATAATACAAGGTATTTCCGTTAGTTTTGCTAGCTTTGCAGCCCTCCATCTTCTTTCTCCAGCGATTATTTCATATTTATTATCCTTGTTTCTGACTACTATAGGCTGTATAACTCCATACTGTTCTATAGAATCTTTAAGTTCTTCTAAAGATTCTTCTTCAAATTCTTGCCTAGGTTGGCTTTCATTAGGTTCTATTAGTGATAATTTAATATTCAATATAGATTCTTTTTCTATTTCCTCATTTAGCAAATCTGCTATGGGCTCATCTGGTATCAGTGCTGCTAACCCCTTACCTAGACCTCTTTTCTTTGCAACCAACTATATAACCTCCTCTTGTAAATACAAAAATTCTTCAGCCAATTCGCTATAGGCCTCTGCCCCTTTAGATTTTGGATCATAATCTATAACAGACAAACCATAGCTAGGGGCCTCTGCTAACCGTACATTACGAGGTATAATAGAAGTATAGACTTTACCTTTAAAATATTTTTTCACCTCATCTACCACTTGAATTGATAGGTTTGTCCTTCCATCAAACATACTTAGAACTACACCTTCTATCTCTAAATCCGGATTTAAACTTCTTTTTACAAGCATTATAGTATCTACCAATTGACTTACACCTTCTAAAGCATAATATTCACATTGAATAGGTATCAATACACTATGGGATGCAGATAAACCATTAATGCTTAATAGTCCAAGAGAAGGAGGACAGTCAATTAAAATATAATCATAGTTATTTTCTATATTCTCTATTAACTTTTTTAAGACTAGTTCTCTGTTATTCATTTCTATTAGTTCTATTTCTGCTCCTGCTAAATCAACATTAGAAGGTATTATGTCAACATTTTCTGCGGAAGTTTTTTGTCGGATTTTTTTTAGGTCTATTCCATTAATCAATCCATCATAAATAGAGAGTTTTAAATCATTTTTATCTACTCCAATGCCACTAGTTGCATTACCCTGAGGATCTACGTCTATAATCAATATTTTTTTATTAAGTTTTCCTAGTGCTGCAGCTAAATTTATAACTGTTGTGGTCTTTCCCACTCCGCCTTTTTGATTAAATATGGTAATTACCCGTGCCATTTTTACACTCCCATGATATTATTCTTTATTATATAATATCAGATTAAAAGGATAAAATGAAATTATTTTGAAAATATTATAAATGTTTTACGTAAAACATTTATTTATTAACCTTATTATTAAGATTATATTATATTGTAAATATTTTGTGTAATCCAATATTTGTTAAACTAAAAAAGGAATCCAAAATGTTTCACGTGAAACATTTTGGATTCCTTTATTTCTTAGGTATTTTAATAGTTACCTCTACATATTCGCCTTTATCCTTTTCTAAATACTCAGCCTCTACTCCGCTTTCTTTTATTGCTGTATAGGCATTTTTAATTGTATTTAAATAAATTCGAGTACTTATCAATCCTTTTATATTTTGTTTTTCTTCCTTTGTATCGTCCCTAGTTAAATCATTTAATATAGAATCAACTAAGTTTTCTGCTTTACTTACATTTAAGTCGTTTTTAATTATCTTATCTAGTACTTCCCTTTTTAAATCATCACCTGGCAATTTTAATAAAGCTCGTCCATGCCTTTCCGTTAGGCTGTTTTCCAATAAATCTTTTTTAATATCATCTGGTAACTTTAATAGCCTTAATTTATTTGCTATAGTGGACTGGCTTTTCCCCATCTTTTCCGCTAATTGCTGTTGTGTAAAACCATGATCAATTATTAAATTATAATAGCCTTCCGCTTCTTCAATAAAATTTAAATCTTCTCTCTGCAAATTTTCAATTAAAGCCATCATGGCTGATTCATTATCTCTGTATTCTACTATAATAGCAGGTATTTCATCAAGCTCTGCTAGTTCTGATGCTCTAAGTCTTCTCTCTCCAGCTATTAACTCATAGTTATCATTTTGCAGCTTTCTAACGCTTATAGGCTGGATTAATCCAAAGGACTTTATAGATTGGCTCAACTCTTCTAAAGATTTCTTGTTGAAATCTTTTCTTGGCTGATATGGATTTGGTCTAATTGATCCTATAGGAATATACTTTATTTCTGGTTGTATGTTTTTCATTATTATCCCTCTTCTCAATAGACATTATAGTAATCTTTATATTCTATATTCTATAAAATAAAATTATTTCCTTCATATTGCCCAAACTTTTTATCGTCAAATTCTTTCTAATTACAACGGTTTTTTCTTAGGCTTGCCTCCCCCTCTAGGGTATTTTGGCGAAGTTTCTTTTACTTTTTCTATTATTATCAAACTATGGGTTATATTGCTTTGGGGAAGCATAAAGGTTTTTACATCTATTACCCTACCACCTAGTATTCCTATTCCCTTTTTAGCTTCCATTAACTCTTCTTCGATTTCAGAACCCTTCATAGCAATAAAATACCCACCTACTTTTACAAAAGGTAATGCATATTCAGAAAGGGTATTTAGTGAAGCCACTGCTCTTGAAATTGCAATATCATATTTCTCTCTATAGTTCTCATCTCTTCCCAATTCTTCAGCTCTACCATGGATTGCAATAATACTTTTAAGCCCTAATCTATCTATTACTTCATCTAAAAATGTAATTCTTTTATTTAAACTATCCAATAATACTATATCTAAATCTTCATTAACAATTTTTAGTGGAATACCTGGGAATCCTCCACCTGTGCCTATATCAATTACTTTAATTTTTTTATTAAATAGATTTGTTGTAAAAGGAGTTATACTATCAATAAAATGTTTTACATCAATTTCCATATCATCTGTTATAGAAGTAATATTTATTTTTTGATTCCACTCCTTTAATAGTTCTTTATATAATATAAATTTATCTTCCTTATCTTTTGTTAAATAAATTCCTAATGTTTTTGCTCCATCAATTAATGTATTCACATTAGTCATTGTCTTCCCCTTTCACTCTTCTTCTTTTTTGCTCTAAATAGATTAGCAAAACATTTATATCTGCAGGGCTTATTCCTGAAATCCTCGAAGCTTGACCTACGGAACCTGGTCTTATTTGGTTTAGTTTCTGTTTAGCTTCATTACTTAGCCCATTTATTTCATCATAGTTTTGATTTTCTTCTAGTCTTTTTCCTTCTAATTTTTTAAATTGTTCTATTTGTGCCATTTGTTTTTTAATATATCCTTCATATTTAATCTGGGTTTCAACTTGAAGTCTAATCTCTCTTGGTAATTCTTTTCTATCTTTATCTAAGCCTTTTAAAGTTTCGTAACTAAGCTCTGGCCTCTTAATTAAATCATGTAAACTAATAGCAGTCTTTAAAGGTGTACTATTTAAACTTATCAAAAAATCATTTGTTGCTTTTGTAGGTGTTACATGGATGGATTTTAATCTGTCTAGTTCAGATTCTATCAGTTCTTTCTTCTTTATAGTCTTTTTATATCTATCTTCAGATACAAGACCGATATCATAACCTTTTTGGGTTAATCTTAAATCTGCATTATCCTGTCTTAAAGTTAATCTATACTCGGCTCTAGAAGTCATCATCCTGTAGGGCTCATTAGTCCCTTTTGTGACTAAATCATCAATTAATACTCCAATATATGCCTCTGATCTATCAAGGATAAAAGGTTCCTTACCTTTTATATTCATAACTCCATTAATTCCAGCAATTAATCCTTGAGCCGCTGCTTCCTCATAACCTGAAGAACCATTTATCTGACCTGCAAAAAATAGATTATTTATCTCCTTATGCTCTAAAGTTCGCTTAAGTATAGTAGGATCAATACAATCATATTCAATACCATAAGCGGATCTCATAAATTGAACTTTTTCTAAACCAATAATAGTCTTATACATTTGTAGTTGAACTTCTTCAGGTAAAGTTGAACTAACTCCTTGAACATACATTTCCTTAGTGCTAAGGCCTTCTGGTTCAATAAATACCTGATGTCTTTCTTTATCAGCGAATCTTACGACCTTATCTTCAATAGAAGGACAATACCTCGGTCCTATACCCTCAATCTCGCCTGAATACATAGGTGAACGAAATAGGTTTTCCCTAATTATTTCATGAGTCTTTTTAGTTGTATATGTCAAATAGCAAGGCACTTGTTCTATATCAAATTCTTTATCCATATTTAAAAATGAGAAGGGTATTATTTCTTCATCTCCTGGCTGTATTTCCATTTTTGAATAATCTATACTATCACCATGTACCCTTGCTGGAGTTCCTGTCTTAAATCTTCTTAAATTAATACCTATTTTTGTTAAAGAATCTGAAAGATGATTTGAAGGTGATAACCCACCAGGTCCACTAGAATAATTTACTTCTCCCATAAATATTCTTCCCTTTAAATATGTCCCAGTAGCAAGTATTACTACTTTACTATAATAAGTTGCTCCAGTCCTTGTTACTATTCCTTTTACCCTACTATCTTCTACTAAAATGTCTACCACTTCACCCTGTTTTAAAGTAAGATTTTTTTGATTTTCTAATACCTTCTTCATCTCAGTATGATATTTTTTCTTATCAGCTTGAACCCTTAGAGAATGAACAGCAGGGCCCTTCGATGTATTTAGCATTCTGCTTTGAATAAAGGATTTATCTATATTTAAGGCCATTTCTCCCCCTAATGCATCTATTTCTCTAACTAAATGACCTTTTCCTGTTCCTCCAATATTAGGATTACATGGCATATCCCCTATGGACTCAAGGCTCATAGTAAGCATTAATGTTTTCATTCCCATTCTACTGCTAGCTAAAGCAGCTTCACAGCCAGCATGACCAGCGCCAATGACTATAATATCATAATCACCTGCATGAAACTTTTTTGTTTCTTTCATACTTTACACCTCGTTATATAAACTATTTACCGATACAAAATTCTTGAAAAATCTTATCCAATATATCTTCTCCTACAGTATCGCCAGAAATCTCTCCTAGGTTTTCCCAGCAGTTCTTTATATCTACTTCTATACAGTCTAAAGGTATATTTGACATAATACCGCCAAGCCCATCTTCAATATTTTTCTTAGCTTTAATAAGCTGGTTTTTATGTCGCATATTTGTCACTATAGTATCGCTCTTTATATCTATTTCTCCTGTATAAAACATATCCTTAATCGCTGTTTCCAATTTATCTACACCTATTCCTTTAGTAATAGATGTGGTAATTATCTCTTTATTAGGTAATAAACCTTTTAAATAATCCTCATCATATTCATTGGGGAGATCTAATTTATTTAGTAAAATAATTGCTCTTTTGTTTTTAACTATATCTATAATTTCATAGTCTTCCTGAGTTAAGCTTTCTGAGGCATCAAATACCGCAATTATCAAATCAGCTCTGTCTACCATATCCTTAGCCTTATCTACCCCTAATTTTTCTACCAAATTTTCGGTTGTTCTTATACCTGCAGTATCAACAAGCTTTAAAGGAATACCGTCTATATTTACATATTCTTCGATAATATCTCTAGTGGTTCCAGGTATATTTGTAACAATAGCTCTGTTTTCTCTTAATATAGCATTTAGTAAAGAGGATTTTCCTACATTAGGTTTTCCTAATATAACCGTATTTAAACCATCCCTAAGAATTGTTCCCCTATCAGCTGTACTCAAAAGTTTATCAATCTCATCTTTAACCTTATTTGCCTTATCTTCTAGTTCATCATAGGTAAAACTTTCAACATCTTCGTCTGGAAAATCAATAGATACTTCAATATGTGCAATCATTTCCAATAAAATATCTCTAATTTTCCCAACCTTATCCGATATATTTCCTTCTAATTGATTTAATGAAACTTGAAAAGATTTATCCGTCTTTGCCTTAATCATATCTATAACAGCTTCTGCCTGGGATAAATCTAGTCTTCCATTTAAAAACGCTCTCTTAGTAAATTCTCCTCTTTCTGCTAATCTTGCCCCATGCTCCAATGTTAGTTCTAATATTTTTTTAACAGGTATAATACCGCCATGACAGTATATCTCCACCATATTTTCTCTAGTATAGGTATATGGACTTTTCATGAAGGTAATTAACACCTCATCTATTATTTCATCGTTTTTAGGATTTATTATATGTCCATAAATCAACTTTCTATTTTCCCCTTGTTCTAAAGTATTACCTTTATTACCCTTAAATAAGCAATTTCCTATGTCTATAGCATTCTTTCCACTTAATCTTACAATTCCGATTCCTGCTTCTCCTATAGCGGTAGAAATAGCTGCAATTGTATCAGTCATTTTCTCACCTTACCTTTCTTTACAAAAGAGAAACCCAGTATAGCACTGGGTTCTAAACAATTATTTTACTTGAATAACAACTCTTCTATAAGGCTCATCACCTTCGCTATGAGTAGTGATATTTTCCACATGTTGTAATGCCGAATGAATAATCCTTCTTTCATAAGGATTCATTGGTTCAAGTCTTATTGGCCTTTTACTATACTTGGCTTTTTCAGCCATCTTATTTGCTAACCTAATCAACGTTTCTTCTCTTTTTTTTCTATATCCTTTGACATCTACAATTACCTTTATATAATTATCTTTGTTTTTATTAATTGCTAGACTTAATAAATATTGAATAGCATCTAAAGTATTTCCTCTTTTGCCAATTACAATCCCCATATCTGACGAACTAATATCAGTTATATCTATAAATAAAGATGAATCCTCTTTCTTAACTAAACAGCTACCTTTAACATTCATGGATGAAAGTATTCTATTCAAAAAGTTTTCTGCAATTTCTATAGGGTCATATATTACTGTTACTTTAACCGTAGCATCTTTAGAGCCTATTAATCCAAACAATCCCCTACTAGGCTCTTCAATCACTTCCACTTGAACATCATCCTTATTTACGCCCAATTCCTTTAAAGCTTCGTCAATAGCTTCATCAACAGTTTTTGAAACCTTCACAACAGACTTCATTCTATTTTGTCTCCTCCTTGTTTTCACCCAAAGACCTATTAGAAATCAATTGCTGAATTATTTGAAATATATTCCCTACGACCAAGTATATTCCTATGCCAGCTGCAAGGGATCTTGCAAACATAAACATCATAAGAGGCAGAAATATGTTCATTACTTTTTGACTAGATTCAGTTTGAGGATTAGTTTCCACACTACTAGACATAGTTTTACTTTGTAAATAAGTAGTTATTGCAGTTAAAAGAGGTATTCCCCATAAATAGGGGTCAGGCTGTTCTAAATTTGGAATCCATAAAAATACTTTGCTAATAGCTGCATAAACATTTGGATCTTTAAAAACATATTTTATAGGATCCCTTAAAACATTAAAAAAAGCAATAATAATTGGAAACTGAATAAGCAAAATTAAACACCCAGAGGCAGGATTATACTTATTTTCTTTATACACTTCCATCATCTTAGCCTGTTGGGTCTGTGGGTCATTTTTATATTTATTTTGAATTTCCTTTATTTTTGGTTGCAACTCATTCATTTTCTTTGTAGATTTACTTTGGTGCAAAGATATAGGTAAAAGAATAAGCTTAAAAATTATGGTAGTAACTATTATTGCAATAGCATAATAAGAAAACTTTTCTGGCTCTGTACCTACTTTTGAAACCAAATCGAATATAAACTTTAACAATCCTCCTAATAAATTGCCTAAAAAAGCCGTCATCAATTAACCCCCTATCATTTCAGCGGATCATATCCTCCTTCGTTAAATGGATGACATCTTAAAATCCTACCTATACTTAAATAAGTCCCTTTAATAAAACCATACTTCATATAAGCTTCAATAGAATATTGTGAACAAGTCGGATAAAATCTGCAATTTCTTCCTATTAAGATATATCTAGAAATAAATTTTTGATAAAACTTTATTAATAAAATAGCTATCTTTGCCATTAATTTTCACCTTGATTTTTTAAAAGATTTCCTTTTACAAAAAGATGAAGCATTGCACTTTCTAACTCCAAATACGTTATATTTACTACATTTTTTTTAGGTATGAATATTATATCATATCCTTCTTTAATATTATCAAAATTAAGTCTACAAATTTCTTTCATCCTTCTTCTGACCTTATTTCTTACCACACTATTTCCAACTTTTTTAGTAACAGAAAATCCTATTCTGGAATTTTTTAAGCCGTTTTTCTTCACATATAAAGTCAAATTCCTATTCCAATAGTTCTTACCTTTTTTATAGACTTTTTTGAAATCCTCATTAGTCCTCAATCTATATTCCTTATTCATTGCAATGCTCCTCATAAACACTCTTTAACAACTAATTTCAACATTTAATAAAAAGGCCACCTTAACTGCGGCCTTATGCTGTCAATTTTTTTCTACCTTTTCTTCTTCTTCTTTTGATTACCTCTCTACCTGATTTAGTACTCATTCTCTTTCTAAAGCCATGTTCTTTACTTCTCTGTCTCTTTTTTGGTTGATAAGTTCTTTTCATTTAGCTACACCCCCTCTAATATTACCTATCTATAAGAATCTATTAAGTTTTCTTAAAGAAAACATAAATACTACTATAGATTATATTTATCGGAGCCTTATATGTCAAGAATTTTAAACACTTCTATATCCACAAACATAATTATTAACAGCCTCTTTATCTTGTGGATAATTTTATTGATATAAGCAAGTTTTTTTGATATTATTAAATAAGCATGTGGATAATTTATTTTATAAGAATCCTTTATACTTATGCACAATTTGTGGATAGATTGTGCATAAGTCCATATTCTTATTCTTTAGTATTCTATTAAGGCTTTGTATTTAACTAGCTTCTTATCCACATAAAAATTATATACAAGCTTGTGGATATCTCGAATTAAATATGTTTTTTAATAAATAATCACAGATTGTTAATGGCTTATCCACACTTATTATACCAATTTTTAATAAAATTATTAATAATTAATATTTATTTTTTGTGGATAATCCTGTTGATATTTTTTAATTTCCCAAAAAAAGCGTTATAAATAATCTATATAATGGCTATAATTTACAATAAAATAGGAGGACTTATAAAATGGTTTCAAGTTTAGATAATATCTGGAACGAAGTTTTAAATTTAATAAAAGTAGAATTAACAGAAGTAAGTTTTAACACATGGCTAAAAACTATTAAACCTATTGTTATTACTGATGATAGAGTTATTCTTGCTGCTCCTAATGAATTTACAAAGGGGATTTTAGAGGGTAGATATTTAAATTTAATAAAAAATGCAATAACTCAGGTTACAAAAAAGGAGTATATCATTCAATTTACAATCCCTGGGGAAGATTTAAATACTAATGTTGGACAATCTATAACTACAGATAGTATTGAATCCAATCAAAGATCTCAACTAAATCCTAAATATACATTTGATACATTTGTTATTGGTAATAGTAATAGATTTGCCCATGCTGCCTCCTTAGCTGTAGCAGAAGCACCTGCACAAGCATATAATCCTTTATTTATATATGGGGGTGTAGGATTAGGTAAAACCCACCTAATGCATGCAATTGGCCATTACATATTAAGCCAAAGCCCAAATTCAAAGGTAGTATATGTATCCTCTGAAAAATTCACTAATGAATTAATCAATTCCATTAGGGATGATAGAAATAATGAATTTAGAAATAAATATAGGAATGTAGATGTATTATTGGTAGACGATATTCAATTTATAGCAGGTAAAGAAAGTACTCAAGAAGAATTCTTCCATACATTTAATGCTTTACATGAAGCAAATAAACAGATAATAATTTCCAGTGATAGGCCACCTAAGGAGATTCCAACATTAGAGGATAGATTAAGGTCAAGATTTGAATGGGGATTAATATCAGATATTCAACCACCTGATTTAGAAACAAGAATTGCAATTCTTAAGAAAAAAGCAAAAGTTGAAAATATTGATGTGCCAGACGATGTCATGTTGTACATTGCAACCAAAATACAATCTAATATTCGAGAATTAGAAGGAGCATTAATTAGAATAGTTGCTTATTCATCATTAACAAATAAAAAAGTCACTGTAGATTTAGCCGAAGAAGCTTTAAAGGACATTATTTCCAATAACAAACCTAGGGAAATAAATGTAGATTTAATAAAAGATGTAGTATCAAAAAATTTTAAAATAAAAATAGAGGATTTCAATTCGAAGAAAAGAACTAGAGCCATTGCTTATCCAAGACAAATAGCTATGTACTTAACAAGAGAGTTAACGGATCTATCCTTACCTAAAATAGGCGATGAATTTGGAGGTAGAGATCACACTACTGTTATACATGCCTATGACAAAATAGAAACAGATATTAATGAATCGGACGAATTTAAAAATAAGATTGAAAATCTGATAAAAGAAATAAAAGGGGAATAATCAACAAAAAATGTTAGTATCCTTGTTTATTAAATGTTTATATATACAAGATTTAAATTTGATTTTAATATTGGGGATAACTCCATTAGTTATAATTTCATTACTAACAACTTATTAAATCCCGTAAATATTTGAATTAAAGTTTTACACATAGTTATACACATATTAACAGCCCCTACTACTATTACTACTATAGTATTTATATTCTTTCTATATCTAAGCCAAAGAAAATTAAGAGGAGGAATTATCAATTGAGAATACAAATAGATCAAAAAAGTTTAGCTCATAAAATTAGCATAGTTCAAAAAGGTATATCTTCAAGAACTACATTACAAATTTTAGATGGTATATTATTAGAAACAGTTAACGGAATGTTAAAGTTAACTTCTACAGATTTAGAAATAGGTATAGAAACCTATGTTAAATGTAATATTATAGAAGAAGGATCTATTGTTGTAAGTTCCAGAATATTTGGTGAAATAATTAAAAAATTACCTGAATCAACAATTACTATAATAGTTGAAGAAAACAATATAAACATAAAATGTGAAGGTTCAGAATTTAATATATTAGGTAATGGAGCCCATGAATATCCTGAATTACCTACCATAATAAATCAAAATTCATTTAGTATGCCTAAAGATTTGTTTAAGTCTGCTATTAGACAAACGGTATTTGCCACAACCCAAGATGAAACAAGGCCAATTTTATCAGGAGTTTTGTTAGAAATTGTGGATGGAATAGGTTCTTTTGTTGCATTAGACGGATATAGATTAGCCCTTAGAAGTATTCCAATTAATTCACATGAAGATTTAAAGATAGTAATACCAGGAAGAGCATTATCCGAATTAAATAAAATACTAGATGATGATGAAGAAGAGTTTACCATAACCATAGCACCAGGCCATATAATATTTAATATTGGAGATACTTTAATGTCTTCTAGATTATTAGAAGGACAGTTTTTAAATTATAAGGATATTATAAGAAAAGATCATAAAACCAATATAGTGGTAAATAAAAAAGCATTTCAGGATAGCTTAGAAAGAGCTTCCTTATTGGCAAAAGAAGAAAAGGCTAATCTAGTTAAATTAAATGTAATAGATGATCAGGTTATTATTAAATCAAATTCAGAAATAGGAAATGTATATGAAGAGATTTCATCAAGGCATGAAGGCGAAACGGTAAATATTGCATTTAATTCCAAATACATTATAGAAGGAATAAAGGTAATAGATACTGAGGAAATAGAACTTAATTTCATGGGGAGTTTAAATCCATGTATAATCAAGCCAGTAGGTGATGATAATTTCACTTATCTAGTATTGCCTGTAAGATTAGCTCAAGAAGATTATTAATGGGAGAAGGAGTTTTTATGAAGGAAATTAAAATAAATACAGAAATTATTAAATTAGATCAATTTTTAAAGTTTGCAGGGATTGTTCAAACTGGCGGCCAAAGCAAAATAATTATTAAAGATGGACTAGTTATGGTAAATGGTGAAGTTGTTAGAGAAAGAGGTAAAAAGATAAAAAAAGGTGATATTATAGAAATAAAAGACATAGATAGCTTTGTTGTGATATAATGTTATAGGATTAATGGATAATTCCCAAACCTCTTAGGTTTGGGAATTCTACTTAATTAGAATAAAAGGTTTATATTTTTGAGAGGTGCTTTAGTTGAATGTAGAAAATATTAGGCTTATTAATTTTAGAAACTACAAAAGCTTAAATATAAAATTAAATGAAAAGATAAATATATTTGTTGGTAAAAATGCTCAAGGAAAAACAAATTTATTGGAATCTATCTATATCTGTGCCACAGGTAGATCTTTTAGGACCAATAAAGATAAGGAAATTATAAATTTAGATAAAAATGAAGCCTACATTGGAGCTAATATTAAAACCGATAGAAGCCAAAAATTTATAGAAATAAAAATGGAAAGAGATAAACAAAAAAGAATTAGGGTTAATAAAGTTGAGTTGAAAAGTTTCAAAGAATTAAATAGCGGATTAAATATAGTAGTTTTTTGTCCAGATGATTTAAGACTTATAAAGGATGGACCTTTTGAAAGAAGAAATTTTCTAGATATGAGCATTTCACAAATTAAACCTGTTTATAAACATAATATAAATAGATATAATAAAATTTTATTTCAAAGGAATAATTTAATTAAGTCCAATAAATCAAAATCTAGTATAATAAGTTTATTGGAGGTATTTGATTTACAACTTGTAAAAACTGGGACTGAAATCATTATATCAAGAAATGAGTTTATAAAAGAACTATCTAAGAAATCTTATAATATTCATAATAGCTTAACTTCGGGAAAAGAAGAATTAGAAATAAATTATATTTCTAATGTTAAATTTGAAGATAAAAATAAAATTGATATAGAAAAGAATTTTTTAGAAAAATTAAAGGCAAATACTAATAAAGATTTAATTACGGGTACTACTGAGATTGGTCCTCATAGAGATGATATGGAGATAAAAATAAACAATATAGATGCTAGAAATTTTGCATCTCAAGGCCAACAAAGGACTATAGTATTATCTATAAAATTATCTGAAGTAGAAATGATTAGAAGTGAAAGAGGCATGTACCCAGTCCTCCTATTAGATGATGTATTTTCTGAATTAGATGAAGAAAGAAGAAGATATCTGATTAGATCTTTTAATGAAATGCAGACGATAATTACATCGACAGATATAATAAATCTAACAGAATTGGATAAGGTAGACAAATCCATATTTTATATAGAAAATGGTAAAGTGTTACAATGAAGGAGCTGATTTAATGTTTTTGCATATAGGAGAAAATATTGCTATACAAAAAAAAGATATAGTTACTATAATAGATAAAAAAACTGTTGACAATTCAAAAGACAATAGGTTATTTATTGAAACCATGATAAAAAGTGGGTTATTACGTAATAAAAATGAAAAAGATATAAAAACTTATATAATAACTTGTGATAGAAAAGTGGATAGGAAAAATAGAGCATATGCTCAAAATTATGCTTTATATACTTCAAATATTTCATCTACTACACTATCGAATAGAAAAGAAATAAACATATAGAAAACAGATTGGAGGGAAACAAATGGCCAACACAAAGAATGAAAGAAAATATACAGCTGATGAAATTCAAGTATTAACAGGACTGGAACCAGTTAGAAAAAGGCCAGGAATGTATATTGGAAGTACAGGTTCAAAGGGATTACATCATTTAGTGTATGAAGTAGTAGATAATAGTATAGACGAGGCTTTAGCTGGAGTTTGTGATACTATTATTGTAATAATAAATGAGGATAATTCTATAATAGTAGAGGATAATGGATCTGGTATTCCTGTGGAAACCCATCCCCAAACAGGAAAATCTACGGTAGAGACAGTCCTTACTATTCTTCATGCTGGTGGAAAATTTAATAATTCTGCATATAAAGTATCTGGAGGTTTACATGGTGTAGGTGTTTCTGTTGTAAATGCGCTATCTGAATGGTTAATCGCCATAGTAAAAAGAAATGGTAAAAAATATATGCAAAGATTTGAAAGGGGTATTCCTGTAACAGAACTTGAGGTAGTTGGAGATGCAAAAAACACAGGTACAACTATACAATTTAGGCCAGATGAAGAAATATTTGATGATGTAGATTTCAACTTTGAAACATTAGAATATAGACTTAGGGAAATGGCCTTTTTAAATAAAGGAATTAAAATCATATTAGAAGATAAAAGAAAAAATATAAAAAAAGAATTTCATTATGAAGGTGGAATAAAGTCTTTTGTTCAATATGTAAATAAAAATAAAACGCCTATTCAAAAAGAAATAATTTATTTTGAATCTGAAAAAGATAATACTATAGTAGAATTAGCAATGCAGTATACAGATGGATATTCAGAAAATATATTTACTTTTGCTAACAATATAAACACACAAGAGGGTGGGACTCATTTAAGTGGATTGAGGACTGCTTTGACAAGAGCTATAAATGATTATGGTAGAAAATATGGATATTTAAAAGAAAAAGATGAAAACCTTCAAGGAGACGACGCAAGAGAAGGTTTATCTGCCGTTTTATCGGTAAAATTAATGGAACCTCAATTTGAAGGTCAAACTAAAACTAAATTAGGAAATAGTGAAACAAGAGGAATTGTAGAATCAGTGACTTATGATTATTTAACTAATTATTTTGAAGAAAATCCGAAGGATGGAAAAATAATATTAGAAAAAGCAGTTAATGCATCTAGGGCAAGAGAAGCAGCGAGAAAGGCTAGAGAAATTTCAAGAAAAAGAAGTATATTGGACAATACAACATTGCCAGGAAAACTTGCTGATTGCCAAGAAAGCGATCTAGATATAACAGAAGTATTTATAGTCGAAGGGGATTCTGCTGGTGGAAGTGCAAAACAAGGTAGAGATAAAAAATTTCAAGCTATACTTCCGTTAAAAGGTAAAATAATGAATGTAGAAAAAGCGAGATTAGATAAAGTATTAGGGTTTGCAGAGATAAGAGCTATGATTACAGCTTTTGGAACGGGAATTGGAAGTGAGTTTGATATTGAAAAATTAAGATATGGTAAGATAATAATAATGACAGATGCGGACGTGGATGGTGCCCATATTAGAACTTTATTATTAACGTTTTTCTATAGATATATGAGGGAACTTTTAGAAGATGGCCATGTTTATATAGCACAACCACCTTTATATAAAGTATCAAAAGGGAAAATGGAACATTATGCTTATAGTGATCCAGAATTAGAAAAATTGCTTACTGAAGTAGGTAGATCTAATTATACTATTCAAAGATATAAAGGTCTTGGAGAAATGAATCCAGAACAACTTTGGGAAACTACTATGGATCCAGAAAGAAGGGTTTTATTAAAGGTGAATATTGAAGACGGATTAGCAGCGGATGAAATATTTACTACATTAATGGGAGATAAAGTTAAACCGAGAAGGGAATTTATACAAACTAATGCAAAATTGGTTAAGAATTTAGATATTTAGAGGAGGAAAAACATGGATGAGGATAAGAAAATAGTAGAAGTAAATATTGAAGAAGAGATGAAAAAATCCTATCTTGATTATGCTATGTCTGTTATTGTAAGCAGAGCCCTTCCAGATGTGAGAGATGGATTAAAACCTGTTCATAGAAGGATACTTTATGCAATGAATGAACTTGGGCTTAGTCCTGAAAAACAATATAGAAAATCAGCAAGGGTAGTAGGGGATGTACTAGGTAAGTATCATCCTCACTCTGATACATCAGTTTATGATGCAATGGTAAGACTTGCCCAAGATTTTAACACCAGATATCCATTAGTAGATGGCCATGGAAACTTTGGCTCAGTAGATGGGGATAGCCCTGCAGCTATGCGTTATACAGAAGTAAAGATGACAAAGCTTACAATTGAAATGTTAAGGGATATAAACAAAGAAACCATAGACTATAGACCTAATTTTGATGAGACTTTAAAAGAACCAATAGTATTACCTAGTAGATTTCCAAACTTATTGGTAAATGGCTCATCAGGAATAGCTGTTGGAATGGCAACTAATATTCCTCCTCATAATTTGAAAGAGGTAATAAATGGATTAATCATGTTAATAGATGAACCAGATACTGATATTGAAGGGCTAATGCAATCTATTAAAGGACCAGATTTTCCAACAGGAGCTATGATAATGGGAAAGGAAGGCATTAAATCTGCTTTCAAGACTGGGAGAGGAAAAATAAAGATTAGGGCAGTTGCTGAAATAGAAGAAAATAATAAAGGGAGAAATAGAATAGTAGTAACTGAATTACCCTATCAGGTAAATAAGGCTAATCTTGTTGAAAAAATAGCTGAACTTGTTAGGGATAAAAGGCTTGAAGGTATTTCAGACTTAAGGGATGAATCAGATAGAGAAGGAATGCGGATAGTTATTGAATTGAAAAGAGATGCAAATCCTAATATAGTTTTAAATAATCTATATAAACATACTCAATTACAGGTTACTTTTGGAATAATAATGTTGGCCTTAGTAAATGATGAACCAAAAGTATTAAACTTAAAGCAAATATTAACCTATTATCTAGATCATCAAAAAGAAATAATTACAAGAAGGACACAATTTGATTTAAATAAAGCAGAGGAAAGAGCCCATATTGTAGAAGGCTTAAAGATAGCTTTAGATAATATAGATGAAGTTATCAATATAATTAGAAGCTCAAAAGAAGAATCAATTGCAAAAGAAAGACTTATGAAAGGTTTTGGTCTTTCTGAAAAACAAGCTCAAGCTATATTAGATATGAGGCTTAGAAGATTAACTGGATTAGAAAGGGAAAAACTAGAAGAAGAGTATGAATCGCTTATTAAAGAAATAAATAGGCTTAAAGAAATTCTATCTAGTGAAAGGCTAATATATCAAATAATTAAAGATGAGTTATTAGAAATTAAACAAAAATACGGAGATAAAAGAAGAACCAAAATAGTGCCTTCAGCTGAAGATATAGACATAGAGGATATGATTGAAGAAGAAGATATAATCATCACTTTAACTCATTATGGGTATATAAAGAGATTACCTGAAGACACCTATAAAACCCAAAGAAGGGGCGGAAAAGGCATTACAGGACTTACCACAAGAGAAGAAGATTTTGTTGAGGATTTATTTATTACATCAACTCATGATACTATTCTTTTCTTTACAAATAAAGGTAAGGTTTATTCACTAAAAGCCTATGAAATACCTGAAGGTAGGAGACAGGCAAAAGGAATAGCTATAATCAACCTATTAAATTTAACAGGAAATGAAAAAGTAAATGCAGTTATTCCAATAAAAGAATATGATCCAGAATCTAATCTTGTATTAGCAACTAGAAAAGGTATTATTAAAAAGACAAGATTAGAGAACTTTAAAAACATAAGGAAAAATGGATTAATATCTATTAATTTAAGGGAAGATGATGAACTAATAGGGGTTAAAAAAACCAATGGTAAAAGGGAAATAATGATAGTAACCTCCAATGGAATGGCCATTAGGTTTAATGAAAAAGACGTAAGAGAAATGGGAAGAAATGCTATGGGGGTTAAGGCTATTACATTAAAAGACAATGATGAAGTAGTAGCAATGGATTTAGTAGAAGAAGGAAAGTCCCTATTGGTAATATCTGAGTATGGATTTGGGAAAAGAACTCCTTTAGATGAATATAGGATACAAAATAGAGGTGGAGTAGGGTTAAAAACCTATAATGCAAAGAAGAAAACGGGTAAATTAGTTTCTGGTAAAGTAATTGATGAAAATGATGAGATAATGATGATTTCAATGTCAGGAATCATAATAAGATTAAAAGTTAAGGATATTTCTATAATGGGAAGAAGTACCCAAGGAGTTACCTTAATGAAAATAAATAATGAAGATGACAAAGTTATGGCTGTAGCAAAATATGTAGAAGAAGAATAATATTAGGAAAGTGTCTCTGAAGTATTGGGGACACTTTTTTTAGAGCCAAGAAAATTAAACCCTACCAGATTACTTTACATTAGGAAGGTTTTATTATAAAATTAAGATAAAATAATGGCTAATAGGGGGTAAGAACATGTCTTTAAATATAAATACTGAATTTGATGAAGAAAAAAACATTTGGGTTATTGTGCCAGAAGGAGAAATTGATATATATACATCTCCAAAACTAAAAGATACGCTTACTAGAATGTTGAAAGATAAAGAAGCAGATATTTTAATAGACAGTAAAAAATTAGACTATGTGGATAGTACAGGCTTAGGAGCTTTAATTAGTATTCTCAAAAAAGTAAAGGAACAAGACAATATGATATATATGGAAAATGTAAAACCTAATATTAGGAAATTGTTTGATATAACAAATCTAGATAAGGTTTTTGTAATTAAGGAGTGAATAAAATGAAAAAAGATATTATAAAACTCACCATTGCTAGTAAACCTGATTATATATCCGTGGTTAGATTGACTTCTTCAGCTATAGCCAACAATATAGGATTAAATATTGATGATATTGAAGACATAAAAGTATCTATAGCAGAAGCCTGTATAAATGCATTAGATAAAGCTGATGAAATAAATATTCAGTTTCAAATTGAAGAAGATAAATTGATAATGAAGGTTGATAATGTATCCCCATGTAAAGATGATGAAATAGATTTAAATAAGGAGATAGAGTTAGGTATATTAATTATAGAATCTCTAATGGATGAAGTTAATTTTAGTGAAGAAGGAGTTGAAATGATAAAATATATAGAGGATGGTAATAAATGAAAGTAAATAAACATTATGAAAAAAGTGATTTAAAAGATATAGATCAAATTGATACCAAAACTCTATTTAAACAGTTCAAAGAAACTAAAGATCAAAAAATAAGAGAAATGCTTATAGAAAAGCATCTTTATATTGCAGAGATTCTTTCTAAAAAATATGCTAATAGAGGGATAGAATATGATGATATATATCAGGTTGCTTGTATCGGATTAATCTATGCTATAGATAGATATGATGTGGATAAAGGATTTGAATTTTCAAGTTTTGCTACACCAACAATAATAGGAGAAATAAAAAAATATTTTAGGGATAAGGGATGGACCATAAGAGTACCTAGGAGAATACAAGAATTATCGAAAAAAATAAACAATGCTAAAGTAACATTGAGTCAAAAACTTCAACGTTCTCCTACTGTTAAAGATATAGCTTCTTATTTGAATTCTACAGAAGAAGAAATATTAGAGGCAATGGAGGCTAGTAAGGTATATACCCCTCAATCTTTAGATTTAACTTATGATTCTAATAATGATGATAAGGATGTAAATTTAGCAGAACTTATTGGAGAAGAAGATATTTATTTTAATAAAATAGAAAACAATGATTTTTTATTAAAAGCTATGGAAAAACTAAATGATATGGAAAAGAAAATTCTTGTAGATAGGTATTTTAATAAAAAGACTCAAGTGGCTATTGCCGAGGAATTGGATATCTCTCAAATGACTGTATCAAGGGTTGAAAAAAGAGTTATAGAAAAGTTTAGGAAAGAGATGGAAAAAACATTAATATAAAATAGTATTGACAAAAGGATATAAACGGTGTAATATATAAACTTATCAGCAGGAAAAAGATATATGCTTTTGATAAAAAACAAATTAAAGTTTTTAAAAAAAGATGTTGACAATGTGATTCAAATTTGTTATAGTAAGAAAGTCGGTTGCGAA
>DHBY01000103.1:0-1144 GCA_002398845.1 Firmicutes bacterium UBA4916
TAATAGAAAATGTTCATTTAAATGAATCCTTGTTTACTTTAGCTTATTTCTTAAATAATAGTTCTGATTATATAAGAGAATAATAGGATTAAAAATTTATTAAGATTATGCCAATTTTTTATGTTAGATAGATTGTTAAAACACTAACATATACTAATCCTTGCCAACAAAAAAGTTTGAGAAATATATATTAATTTTGGGAATAAACGCCTATAGACTGAAGGTTTCTTCAGACTATAGGCGTTTATATTGTTATTACAAAGGGAGATTTAAAAAAACTTATCGGAAACAAAGATAAAAGATTAACAAATTTTCTGGAAATAAACACCTAAATAGATTATAATAGAATATAAGGATTTAGCTTAAATATTAGGGAGGGAAATATATGAATTTCAATTTATCAAAGGAGCAGGAAATGGTAAGGAATGTAATGAGAGAATTTGCAGAAAATGAAGTAAAACCTATTGCTGCAGAAATTGATGAAACAGGCAGGTTCCCAAAAGAAACAGTAGAAAAAATGGCAAAATATAATATGCTAGGAATACCTTTTCCCGTAGAATATGGCGGAGCAGGAGGGGATGAAGTAGCCTATGCTATAGCTGTAGAAGAACTATCAAAATTTTGTGGAACTACAGGAGTTATTTGTTCTGCCCATACTTCTCTTGGATGTTGGCCTATTTACAGATATGGCACAGAAGAACAAAAGCAAAAATACTTGGTACCTTTAGCAAAAGGAGAAAAACTAGGGGCGTTTGGACTAACAGAACCAAATGCAGGAACTGATGCAGCAGGACAGCAGACTGTTGCAATTCTAGATGGAGATAAGTATATATTAAATGGGACCAAAATATTTATAACAAACGGTGGACAAGCAGATGTATATATTATTTTTGCTATGACAGATAGAACTAAAGGTACTAGAGGCATATCAGCATTTATAGTAGAAAAGGATTTTCCCGGATTTAGTATAGGAAAACTTGAAGATAAAATGGGTATTAGAGGCTCATCTACTACAGAGCTAATATTTAGAGATTGTATAGTTCCGAAGGAAAACCTATTAGGAAACATCGGAGAAGGTTTCAAGATTGCCATGTCAACCCTAGACGGTGGGAGAATAGGTATAGCAGCCCAAGCATTAGGTATA
>DHBY01000103.1:1317-1516 GCA_002398845.1 Firmicutes bacterium UBA4916
CAGAAGGTGCCTTAGAAGAAACCATAAAATACATAAAAGAAAGAGAACAATTTGGCAGACCCCTATCTAAATTCCAAGGACTCCAATGGATGATAGCAGATATGGGGACGGAAATCGAAGCTGCTAAATTGCTAGTATATAAAGCAGCATACAACAAAGCAAACGGACTTCCCTATAATAAAGAAGCAGCTATGGCTAA
>DHBY01000103.1:1826-3674 GCA_002398845.1 Firmicutes bacterium UBA4916
CAAGTACAACAAATGGTTATTGCAGCGAATCTATTGAAATAATAGGGTAGAGGAGGAATATTGATGAATATTATTGTATGTATAAAACAGGTTCCTGACACTAATGAAGTTAAAATCGATCCTATTAAAGGAACTTTAATCCGTGAAGGGGTACCGAGTATTATAAATCCAGATGATAGAAATGCTTTAGAAGAAGCTTTAAAAATAAAAGATAAAAATAAAGATACTAAGGTTACAGTTCTTAGTATGGGACCACCTCAGGCAGATGTAGCATTAATAGAAGCCATTGCTATGGGAGCAGATGAGGCAATACTCCTAAGCGACAGAGCCTTTGCAGGTTCGGATACATGGGCTACATCTACGGCAATTACAGCAGGAATAGAGCATATAGCAGACTATGATATTATATTCTGTGGAAGACAAGCCATAGATGGAGATACAGCTCAAGTAGGGCCCCAGATTGCTGAACATTTAGGAATACCACAGATTACTTATGTAGAAGACCTTGAAATAGAAGAGGAAAAGGTAAGGGCAAAAAGAGCTCTTGAAGACGGATATTTTGTAGTGGAATCAAAATTACCTGTGCTAATTACAGCCATTAAAGAGTTAAATGAACCTAGATATCCTTCTATAAAAGGGATATATGAAGCATATAAGGGAGGCAAAATTAAAGTATGGTCAGCTAAAGATGTAAAGGCAGATGAGATGAATATTGGATTGGACGGCTCACCAACACAAGTTAATAAATCTTTTACACCTCCAGGAAGAGGCGGAGAATCTGAAATTCTTGAAGGAAATCCAAAAGAACAAGCTAGACAACTTATAGTTAGATTAAAAGAAGAGAAATTTATATAAATTCTTTTGAAGGGAGGAAATAGGTATGGCAGTAAAAGTAATAAATAAAAAATGTATTGGCTGTGGTATATGTGTTAAAGCTTGTCCATTCGGTGCCATTGATATGATAGATAAAAAGGCTGTAATAGGGGATAAATGTACTCTATGTGGGGTCTGTGTTGAAAAATGCCCCGTAAAAGCTATAGAAAAAGAAGAAGGAGAAAAACGCGGAGTAAATATTGACGAGTATAATGGTGTTTGGGTATTTGCCGAACAAAGGGAAGGAAAACTATTAAATGTTGCTATTGAATTGGTAGGAGAAGGTAGAAAGATAGCTGATGAATTGAATACAGAATTAACAGCTGTTTTACTTGGAAATAATGTAGATGATTTGGCAGAAAAACTTATAAAATATGGTGCAGACAATGTACTATACGGAGACTCTGAACTATTAGAAGTATATACAACAGATGGATATACTAAGGTAATATGTGAGTTGATTGGGGAGAGAAAGCCTGAAATAATGCTAATTGGCGCTACAAATATTGGTAGGGATTTAGGTCCAAGAATTTCTGCTAGGATTCACACAGGGCTTACGGCAGACTGTACTAGGCTTGAAGTGGATTTGGAAAATAGAAGACTATTACAAACTCGTCCAGCCTTTGGTGGAAACTTGATGGCCACTATTATCTGCCCTAATTATAGACCACAGATGTCTACAGTTAGACCAGGGGTAATGGAAAAAGCTAAATATGATGAAAATAGAGAAGGGAATATTGAAAAGTTTACTCCAAACCTAAAGGAAGAAGATATTAAAGCTAAGGTTGTAGAGTTTGTAAAAGGTGGAAAAGCTCAAGTCAAATTAGAAGAAGCCAATATAATAGTATCTGGTGGCAGAGGATTAGGAAATCCTGAAGGATTTAAGCTAATAGAGGAGTTAGCTGATAAACTTGAAGGGGTAGTAGGGGCAAGCAGAGCTACAGTAGATGCTGGTTGGATAGAGCAATCTCATCA
>DHBY01000103.1:3905-4129 GCA_002398845.1 Firmicutes bacterium UBA4916
GCAATCCAACATTTAGCTGGAATGCAGGATTCGAAGGTAATAGTAGCTATAAATAAGGACAAGGATGCTCCAATATTTAAAGTTGCAGATTATGGAATAGTAGGGGATGTATACGAAGTATTACCTGAGTTAATAGAAGGGCTTGAGAATATAGACGAGATAATGGAATCTATGAATTAGGCATAATTAGTGGAAGTATAGCTTATATTCAATATACTTGCACT
>DHBY01000091.1:0-7865 GCA_002398845.1 Firmicutes bacterium UBA4916
CCTTGCATTTTTACTCTAATCCATTCTGGCTTTTTTTCATACATTAAAATCCCTCCATATCTGATTTGATGTCCATTAAACCTTCAATAAGCTTCCTAGCTGATAAACTGAGGATATAGTCATCTATATTTATAATCTGGGCTTTTATTATGTAATCTTTTAAATATTCCCTAAATCATTATAGACCGCTCCTCCCCCTGAAAGCCTTCTAAACACTAGTATATCATTTTCTTTAACATAGTTTAAATCTATTTCTGATAATATGTTCTGATTCCTACCTTCTGTTAATATGTTTTATACATACAATTATATCTAATATTCTATGGCTTCCTAACCTAACATGGATTTTTTCCACTTTTCATAATAAAATCTTCCAATTATCCCTTATTTCTTTTGATTATTACAGTATGAAATGATATTATAAGAACATAAAAAATATTTACCAAAATTTATTAATTATATATGAAAGAGGTGTTCTATGGAGAATTTCGATAATAAAACCAATAGTATTGGCATGTCTGCATATAAACTAAAAATTATAGCTATTATTGCAATGTTAATTGATCATATAGCCTGGGCATTTGTTCCAACGGGAACGATTTTAGGGCAAATAATGCATATAATTGGCCGTATTACAGCCCCAATTATGTCTTATTTTATATCGGAGGGGTATTACCATACTCATAATGTAAAAAAGTATGCCTTAAGACTTGCAATTTTCGCCGTAATTTCACATATACCATACTATTATTTTATGAATGGCCAGCTGCCTATTTCTTTTACCAATGGATTTCAATTTGAAATTCAAACAAGTGTTATGTATACTCTTTTTCTTGGATTAATTTCATTAATAATATGGAATAGCGAAAAAATAAACAAAAAATTAAAAATTGCTTTAATAATATTTCTTTGTATTATAGCCATACCAGGAGATTGGAGTTTTATAACGGTATTATGGATATTATTTTTTAGTATAAATCGTGACAATTTTAATGATCAAATATCTAGTTTTATCATGATTTCAATTCCCATAATATTATCTCCATTGATAATGCTTTTCAGCAATAATGATAACTGGTATAATCAAATATTTCATATTGGAATCCTTTTGGCTATACCCCTACTTAAACAATATAATGGAGAGCGTGGAGGTAATAAAAAGTCTAAATGGTTATTTTACATATTTTACCCACTACATTTATTAATCTTAGGTCTAATAAAATATAAAATTTAGAAGATAAGAAAACTTAAATTGTCGAAAAAGTTCTAGGCTCTAATATCTAGCTTAATATATTCTATATCAGTTTCTAATTTGAAAATAATAAATTAATATATCGTTTAATAATACCCCTGCTGGGTATATATGAGTTAAAGAAATCTAAGGAGGTTCTTAACCAATGGATAATATTGATTTATTAATTACTTTAACTCAGCATGAAAGGGATTCAAATAATGTTACAATTGCTTTTACTATGGGACTAAAAGCTGCACAAAAGGGCCATGATGTAACTCTAATTCTCTTATCAGATGCAGTTCATTTAGCATCTAAAGGATATGCAGACAAAATAGATATCGGTAAACCTTTTGAGCCAATTTCAAAATTATTACCTGCCTTTTTAGAGGCTGGCGGCAAATTAAAGGTATGCTCAGCATGTATGATACACAATGGATTGAACAAAGACAATTTAGTAGAAGATGCCGAAATTATAGATGCAGATTATGTGGTAGATGCTATCATGGTAGCTAAAAAGTCTTTACAATTAAATTAATAGATAAAAAAACAGTATGAGTAAATTTACCATACTGTTTTTTATCTATTTCCTGATAGCCCTTTTTTTAATTAAAGATAATTTCATTACAATAAAAAACAAAATCCATATGAAAAGGACAATGATTTTCTCCACCAGATAAATGATTCATTCCAATTCCTATATGATAAGTGCCTAACGATTTTTCGTCAATAAGGGTAAGTCCTATCAATTCTTTGATTTTAGGGTTAAGTCCAATACCTAATTCACAAAGAATTCTATAGTTTTCTGGTAGAGAATTAAAAAATTCATCTAATTCATCTATAGAACATTTTGTAAGTTTGCCATTTTTAAATGTCATAAGCACATTCCTATATATTTTTCCCCTAAAATTAACTATAGTGATTAATAAATCTCCATTACTATCATTTTCTATAGGTGCAATAGAAATTTCCCCTGGCGGAAAATCCCCATTGCCATCATCTACAAACCATTTTCTATTACTAATATTTAATTTTAAAGAGTATTTTTCACCAGTAAATATTTCTACATTATTTTTATTTTTTAATTTTTCAACTAGGCTATCACAGTCTTTTTTTAATTTAGGAAAATCTACAGATAATGCATTACATAAATGTTTATTATAAACCTCATAATCTAGACCAGCATTATGAGCATTTATTTCCGTAGGCACTGTAATTTGTATATAATATTTTTTATTCTCAGTTAAGGAATTAAAAAGTTTTTTCAAATATTCTTTAAATATAGGGATATCTTTCTCTAAAATTCCCTTAGGTAAATTTGGAGTATACATAAATATATCTATTACAGATTTAAAGGAAGATAAGTATTTAAAATATTCATCGTTAAAGCTTTTATCATTATTAATTAAATTTAAAACGACTTTATCAAAAAAATTTTTAGATAAATGATGAGTGATAGGAATAACTCCTTTTTTACTCAAATTTTCTGATAAAAAATCTAAAATTTTTAAATCCTCATTGTCCCCCCAGAAATTTAATAAAACAGAATCCCCATTCTCAAATGGAAGGCCTTCACAAATATTTGGTATAAGCTCTACAAACTCCATTAGCAATTCCTCCTAAATAATTTAATTTGACATTCATCAATATAAATATTAGTACTTGGAGAGTAAAAAGTCAATCTAATTTTATATATATGGAAATAAACTTTATAATATAATAAGATACCTATTGAATTATTATTTAAACTATTGTAGAATAGATGTATAAAACATGGAGGTATGTAATATGAAGGATATAAATTTTATAAGGGGAAATTATATAAATTTTCTAGGTGAAAGGGAAAAAGATATAAAAGATACAATAATTATGTTACAAAAAGAAGATAGAATTGATGAGGCTAATTTAGAAAAAATAAAATTAAATGTGGTAAAGATATTCTTTAGAATGTTTATTATGAGTAATAACGATAATCCCGAAATTTTAAGAGAAAAATATTTAGGTTTTTTTGATAAGATAACAAGGCCTTGGTATGTAAATAGGGATAAAGCATTAGAGTTTGAAAAGGAAGAAGATGTAATAATAGAAAAAATAAAGATTCAAGAAGCGGAAATTTTAAAAAAGAAGTTTAAAAATATTGTCGAATCAGAGGTGATATAGATGGCTCCATTAGATATCTTTAAATGTTTATCTGATAGTTCTAGATTAAAAATTATAAATAGCCTAATGATAGAACCAATGTATGTAGAATTATTAGCAGAAAGAGTGGGCTTATCTACTTCTACCGTATCTTTCCATCTTAAAAAATTAGAAGATGCCAATATAGTATCTTCTAAAAAGGAGCAATATTATACAATATATACCTTAAATGAAGAAATTCTTTCAATGAATCTCAGGGATTTAATAATAGATAGCAGAAAAGAGGAGGAAATATTAAATGAAAGGGAAGAAAAATATAAGAAAAAGATAATAGATTCATTTTTTAAATACGGTAAACTAATAGAAATACCAGTGCAGAAAAAGAAAAGACAAATTGTTTTAGAAAAAATAGTGGAAGCTTTCGAAAAAGATAGGGAATATACTGAAAAGGAAATTAATCTAATAATTGCAGATTTCCATGATGATTTTTGTACTATAAGAAGAGATTTAATAGGATTTGGTCTTATGGAAAGAAACAATGGAATATATAAAAGAAAATAAGTATACCAACTTTTTAAACAATAAAATAAAAAAAGCTCTCGTTCCTTAAGAACAATTCTTAGGAACGAGAGTTAATCTTCTTGTTACCATCCAAATTTACTTATATCTCACGATAATTGATAGTTCTTTGCTTGGGTAGTAAATAAATCTTTATAGAGATTGTTTTGTTTCATTAAATTAGCATGGCTGTCAAAAGCTTTTATCTCCCCATCTTGCAATAACAATATTTTATCACAGAAAACTGATGAACTCATCCTATGGGATATAAAAATAGCAGTTCGTCCTCGTACTAGGCGATGGAAGTCTTCATAAATTTCGCTCTCTGCCAATGGATCCAAAGCTGCTGTAGGTTCATCTAATATTACAAGTTCACCTTGTTTTATTACAGATCTTGCAATTGCAAGTTTTTGACGTTGTCCCCCGGAAAAATCTGTGCCATCTTCATGTATATGCTTATCCAAATAAGTATCCAACCCATTTGGCAGTTCAGCTATGGCAGTTTTGATATTGGTTTCCTCTAGTACCTGCCAAATTTCTTCATCAGAAATATCAGATCTTCCTACTGCTATATTCTCCCTTATAGTAAATGGGAACAACTTATAATCTTGGAAAACAACTGCTAATATTTTCATATATTCACCATAATCATACTCTTCTATGTTTTTACCATTATAAAATATCTCCCCTTCATCTGGTCGATAAAAACGGCATATAAGTTTTACAATGGTACTTTTTCCTGCATTGTTCAAGCCCACAATTGATATCTTCTCACCTTTATGAATGCTAAAACTAATATGATTTAAAATCTTTTTATCACTTTTTGGATAGGTAAAGGATACATTGTGAAATTCCAATGTTTCAAAACTTTCAGGTACAATATCACCATCATTTTCTTCACTTTCGGGCAAAGCCATAAATTGAGCAAAAGGCTCTAAAAAGTTTAGGGATTCAATAAGATTAAAATAACTTTGAACTGTAGACATAAATGCAGTAGAAAATTGCTCACTTGCTCCTACCAAAAGTGTAAATTCTCCTAGTGTGATTTTAGGTCCAAGTTTTGTGGAAAGTACACGAATTGCTCCATAAGTAAAAGTAACAAATTGTGTTAAGTGATTTATTAAGCTTTGGATTGATAGTATGTTTGCAATTTTAATATAAAGTTTATCAAACCATCTCATTGTTTCCACATTAAAATCTGCAATTTTATCAACCATCATATCACTCATATTATAGATTCTAAAATCATTTTGTTGGCAGCCATTAAAGCACTGATTAACATAATAATTATATTTACGATTTACAGGAATAATCTGCTGCATTGATTTTTGAGTTTCAATAACTATTCGATAACTAAATGCTAAACTAAGTGCCGATAATACAAATATAATTAGCAAAAATAAATAATTAAATTGAATGATAACTCCACTAATTCCAATGAGAGTAAATACCGCAGTTAAAAATTTAATCATTGAATTTACAATAGCATATAATGCACCATAAGACTGAACAGCAAAAGTAGCTCTTTCCTTCAAATCCAATATATCTGGATCTTCTAAATAACTATAATCAATAGCAGTTATTTTTTGAGCAAATCTTTTCATAGTCCTCTGATTTAAAATTTCTTTTTGATTGTTTTGCTTAATCATAATCCATTTATTTGTTTCTAACAATAAATATTTTGATACTCCTATGGCTAATAGCAATTTCAAGAGATGGGAAATAATGATTTTCTGCATAACTGCATCGATAAGCAATTTAGGAATCATTATGGTCAATAAAGTATTTAGCGTACTTGTAATAGCACCAATAAACAACCATAAATATATGGAAGGCATTATCTCTCTAATAGTTCTATTAAATATTTTCAGCACTTGTTTGTTTTTCATTTTCCTCCACCTCCTGATAATACTTTCCTTGAGTTTTAAACATATGAGCATAGAGTCCATCATTAGACAGCAATTCATCATGAGTTCCTTCTTCTGACACTTTTCCACCATCTAATAATAGTATTCGATCACAGAAAAGAGTACTCGCTAATCTATGAGAAATAAATAAAGCAGTTTTCCCTTGCATAATTTGGTCAAATTCACGATAAATCTTTTCTTCAGCAAGTGCATCTAATGCTGCTGTAGGTTCATCCATAATCATCATTTGGGTGCCTTTTCTATAAATTGCCCTTGCAATCATAAGTTTTTGATTTTCCCCGCCTGATAAAACTGCGCCATCTTCATCAATAATCTTTAGTAACATTTGATTAATTCCCTTTTCATATTGATTAATTTTATCCCAAAGTTCAACTTGTCTTAAAGCCATTTCTACCCTTTTTTCATCAATATCATTTGAGCTAGCAGCTACATTTTCCTTAATCGTTACAGCCAATGGTTCAATATCTTGAAAAACTACACCAAATAATCGATGTAAATCCTCAATACTAAACTTTGTATAATCTATACCATCTATAAGAATCCTGCCTGAAGTTGGACGATAAAGGCCTGTAAGCAATTTAACAATTGTAGTTTTTCCAGCCCCATTAACGCCTACCAAAGCAAGCTTTTCTGAAGGTCCAATTTTAAAGGATAGGTCTTCAAAAACATATTTTTCAGAACTTGGATATTTAAAGGAAACATGTTCAAATTCCACTGATATTGATGTACTAGGTGCATAGCTTTTATCTGATTCATCAGTAATGAGATTCATATCCAAAAAACCGATTGTATCCTTGCAATAGGCAAACTCCCTATGTATGTTTGCAAAATCTTCTGTAATTTCATTCATCATTAATGAAAATAAACTAGCTGCAGTTAAATACATGATAAATTTTGAAATTTGAACTGTGATCCCTTGGGAAGCTAATATATAATAGGCAAATAGATCGGCAAATACCAATCCTAAAATGGATAATAATGAAAATCTTCTTTCGACTAAAAATAAATCCCTATATATACCTTCTAATTTCTTAATTTCATTTTCATAACTTTCTAAAAAGCGATTTTGAAAATTATAAATTCTAATATCTTTTCCATAACTAAAATCTGTAGTTTGATGCCCATAGCCATAATTTCTTCTTTCTGCTTGATTTAATTCTTCTTTCCTTTTGTAACGTGCATCTGATACTTTATCCAATGTCCAAAATGTAATCAATACGGATAAACCAATTACTACCACAATCCAAAAATTAATTTGAGCTAAAATAATAGCAAGTAAAATTGCCCCAATTAATTTTGCACCTAATAGATAAACCATATGATAAATACCTTCAATTCCGTTATTGTTACTTTGAACAGCAATAATGCAAGATTCTATTTCATCTGAAAATTCCGGATTTTCATAATACTTCAAATCCATGGTCATTGTTTTGTGCATCAATTCCTTTAAAAAATCCATACGGATATAGCTTATTTTATTATAGCTTCGTTTTTCAGCTTGTATTTTGATGGTTTCTAATCCAAAACCAATAAATGATACAAAAGCAATAATTTTTATCACTTCTTGAATTTCCACATTGCTTTTTAAAATTCCCCTTATAATCCATTCCATAGAAAAAACAGTTAATACAGGAATCAAGCCCCCTGCTATTCCATGTAAAATCATACTAAACCAAATCTCTTTAGTGACTGGATCAAGCATCCGTTGAATGGTTTTTTTCTTAGATGCAGTTTCAATATACTTCATTTTTTCACACTCCTTTTGCCCATTGGTCAAATAACTCTGCCAACTTTTTAATTTTTTTATCATTCACATGATAATATACTTTTCGCCCTTCAGTAGTCATATAAACTAGCTCTGCCTTATTTAATTGTTCCATATGATGGGAAACCGTAGCAGGAGTAAGACCTATAATGCTTGCAATTTCTTTTAGATAGTATGGTTTTTGACTTAATAACTTCATAATATTAAATCGATTTTCTTCTCCCAAAGCTTTCATTTGTTCAAT
>DHBY01000091.1:8104-22572 GCA_002398845.1 Firmicutes bacterium UBA4916
CCCAAAATCATATTTGGTCTTATAGATTCATCCATAATAATAGACATTCCAAAGGTACCTTTATTGATAATTGAAAAATACAAATGAATAGGTTCTTCACTTCGAAAACTCCATCGTTCAGTATCTATATAATTTACAATTGGAGTATTTTTAGCATCATCTTTTCCTGATGAAGAAAATAACTCCACTTTAGATTGAATATAATGTTCTACATTGCCATAATATTTTAAATATATTTTTTCGATTCTTTTAATAAGCTTAACGTAAGCATCAAACCTTTCATCTGCATGTTGAAACAAGTCTATGATTTTAATTTTTTCATCATTATCTAACTCAGTGGCCATGATTTTTTCTATATAATAATCCGCATCAAATGCCCTATCTTTCATTTCTTTAAGAACTTTTCTGGCCTCTTCTATGTCATCTAAATCTGATTGTTCTGTTTCTGCATCTAAGTTTTGGAGATAATAATGGCAAGCATTAAAAAATTCTGTTTTCGATAGTTCATCCACTTCCTTTGCATTAGTAAATCGAGTAACCATTTCAAAAAATCCCATATCATTTTGGCCTACTTGGATAGTAAATAATTCCCTCCATTCTGGATAATCTTTTAAAACATCTAAAGATTCATCAAAAACTTCTATATAAAATTGGGTTAAATCACTGTATTTTTGATTGATTTCATCTCTAGATAAAATAAAGCGATCCTTATTTTCAATGATGTGTACGGTATCCCCTTTTTCACGATTTAAAATTTTACCTACAATAGCATTTGCTTCCCAATAAATGTTGGGTTTATTCTCAATAATTAATTTCACTATCTCACCCCCTCGCAACTTATATTTTCTTTATTATAATTATATGTATAAATTAGATATTTGTCAAACTTATATATATATTTACTTTAGACTTTGTTTTAAACAAATGTTCTCCCACACGCAAAAACCTGACAACAGCCACTTCTAGCCATCGCCAGGTTTTTATTCCCTATTACTCCAAATCCTTAGTGTTTAAAATTAATAAGTTTTCCATCTACATTTACTGATTCTATCATTGTACTATCTAATGGTGCATTTGAAAGGTATTTAAGATTTATTTTTTCATTTTGACTAAAAGAAGTAGATAATTCCATCTTTTGTGCCGTTCCATCAGTCATATTAACTTGAATTTGTGGATTATTTTCCTCATCATATTTTCCAATACCTAATAAGGTAACTCCTATTTGAGAAACTTGAATACGATCTAGCTCCCAAGTTCCAAAATCCAATTTGCATTCTGTTTCTTTTTCTGGATTTACAGATTGAAGTTTAAATTTAGTTTCCCAGTTACCTTCTATATATTTCCCACTAGATACAAAGTACCCCTTAAGAAATACTTCTTTAGGGTCTATTCCTTTTAAATCAAATACATATTCAATATAATCTCCCCTATCCATTGTGTTTCCTGATTCATCTATTCCAAAATGGACGGTAGATGGGTAAAGTTCTAATGCATTATTTTCTGCATCGGTAAAGTAAAAATATCCATGATCGTCAATACCATCTCCTACCCATTTGGTTTGAATATGAAGCTTATTATCAATATATCCTATATTAGAAATATACATAAAGTCAATCTGAGGAAGTGAAATATTCATTTCATCTCCTTTTAAAACCTGTATTGTGCCTTGTTTCTCCCATAAGTCAAACATTGTACCACTACCACCAGATACATGCTCCATATTTAGTGGTATAGTTTGTGAATTAGCATCTTCTATATCTGTTAAATTAATTCCTGTTTCTACTTCATCAAATACTAAGGAACCACTTAAAAAAGACTTAACAACAAAACTTAATTTTTTACCATCCATTTTTTCTCCACCATTAGCTTGTATTCGTAATATAGCTGTTTTAGTTTCTTCATCATAATCAATTACTTGAGAGTTAAATAATGCCCCTTCAGATAATGTATAATTATATAAATCAATGGATTCATCAATTCTATCCCCTGTTAAATCTTGCATAGTTAAGTAAATCACTGCCATTTCATCATCATTATAAGCTGCAACTACCTCCATTTTAATTCCATTATCTTCACTTACCATTTCAATTGGTTGAAGTATAGGGACTATCTCTGGGCTCACTTTTGATCCAATCTTATTAAAACTTAAAACAGTAGCAGCTAATACTCCAACTGATAACATTAAGCAAGCACAAGTTAGCATTGCTATTCTTAAAGGCTTTCTCTTGTTTATAATTGAACTTTTTTGTTCCAATTTTTTATTCACCTCTGTGGCAATATCATATTCAGGGGTTTTGATAGTACTTAGCTTAGCTTTAATTATTTGCTCATCGTTGTCATATTTCATTTAAATTCCTCCAATCTTTTATAATAGGAATTTTCATTTTCTAAAGCTTTTATAAGCTTATTTTTGGCCCTTTCATATCGTTTTCTCAATGTAGCAGCAGGAACTTGATAAATCATTTCCAGTTCTTTATAGCTTTTTTCATCGATAACTCTACTAAATATCAATGCACGCTCTGCACCTGTTAATTTTAAAAGCGCTTCTTTTAAATCCTCACTTATTAAATCAGTTGAATCATCTACTGTATTGTTATTTGATTCGGGTATAAAAAACAATATTTTTCTTTTTCTTAATATATCCATACAAGTATTGTAGGCAATGCTATATAACCATGCAGACAAAGAATAACCTTTTTTAAAACTACTTCTTTTATTATAGGCTTTTATAAATGTCATCTGTACCGCATCTTGTGCCTTGTGGTAGTCACAGAGAATATTATGGCAATATCGCAACAATGGTTGTCCGTACAATTTAATTGCACACTCAAGCTCATATTCTCCGCCAGTTGAGAAGGATTCATCTAATATATTTGCTCCCATTCCTACACTCCCTTCTTTAAATTAAAAACTAGTCTTCACTTCTAATACGTAAACAAGTTTATTTTTGTGACATAATACTTTTTTAAGACGTGGGGACGTTTCACTTGTCTTACAAAAAAGACAAGTGAAACGTCCCCACGTCTTCCAAGCATAGTACATTTACACAAGTTTCATTCTTTTTTTTTAAACCTATTCTTGATATACCTCTTTATAAGCTTTTTTCTTGACCTTTTTATCTACAATAAATCCATCTAAAATCCAAATTAAAGCAGGTAATATTACAAATGTACTCATTAAAGCCAAGGATATATTAATCACTGTCATCAACCCAAAATCCTTTAATATAACAAATTTCGAAAGCATCAACACACTAAATCCACCAACAGTTGTAAGTCCTGATGCCACTGTGGCCTTACCTATTCTTTTAACAGTAATTGACATAGCCTCATTTTTTTCTTTACCTGAATTTCTTTCTTCTAAATATCTTTCAAGCAGCATTATAGTCATCTCAGTACCCATACCTAATACCAAGGCTCCTAAAGTAGCAGTTATTGGAGTATATTTTAAACCCAATAGATTCATAACCCCGCCAGACATACCAACTATTAAAATTATAGGAAATATTGGTATTAAGGCTTTAAAGAAACTTCTATATATAAATAATAAAGCAACAAATACTAAACCAATTCCGATAATAGTCATTTTTATCCTACCATCAGTTAGACCCTTAACCATTTCCACATCTAATACGCTTTTCCCCGTAACAGATACATCCATAGGAGCATCTTTTAATACCTTTTGAATATCCTTAACAAACTTCTGTAGCTCCTCCGTAGACATATGTTTTATATTCATAAGGATTACTCCCTTATCCTCACTTTCGTTTATAAACATCTTTCTTTGGTTCTCAGGTATTTTATCTATTAAATCAATATATTCTACATAACTTAAATCTTTGTCTTGTGAAAAATTCTTTACTAAATTATCTATGGATTTTATATCTATAACTTTATTGGAAAATCTAGTTTCAATATTTTCTATAGTATCCTTCATCCAAGTTACATTATCTTGGGATAATAATTCCTCTCCTTCCATATATATAACCATTTGGTCTGTAGATCCTACTGCATCCCTTACATAATGAATATCATGTAAAGCATCCATATCCTGAGGCATAAAAGTTTCAATATCAGTTTCTACACCGACCTTTGAATCTGCGACCATTCCAAAGGCTGCCAATACTATAGATATTATAAGAACTATAGGAGTAAATTTAGTAACAAGTTTAACAGTTCCACCTAAAAACTTATCAATTAAAGTATCTTTATTTAAATCTTTGCTATTATTCTTAGCTAATTTACCATCAAAGGTATCCCTAGCATTTAAAACTGGCATTAGTAAGAATATACTTCCAATAAAGCTAACTATTACACCTATGGTCAACATTTTTCCAAAATCCTGTATCATAGGCACCGGTGAAGCATATAGGGAAATAAATCCTAGAACCGTAGCCAAGACTGCAATTCCCACAGCCTTACCTATTTGAATAAGTGTTGTCTTAACAGACTTTTCCTCTTCATATCTATTTTGAAATTGAATAGAGTAGTCTATGCCCAAACCGATTAGTATAGGAAATACTGCCATGGATACCATAGTCATAGGAACACCAAGATGACCCATTAATCCCAATGTTGCAATAACTGAAACAAATATTATCCCTAGGCTTAAGACTCTCCATCTAACTTTGAACACTAAGTTCAATATAACAAACATAATTACCACCGCAAAGGCAACCATATACTTCATATTGGATTGCATCTCTGTCCTTAGGGAGGAATCCAATACAGGTTTTCCAGATACTATATAATCAATATCCTTAAAACCTTCCTTTTCCATTGCATCACTTACTTCTGAATAAACTTTATCTTTAGCATCATCTTCTAAATTTCCTACCAATTTTATTATCATCATGCTGTGATTATCATCTAATATGGTGTCTTCAAATATAGTTCTTAGTTCTCCATTTTTTTCATATAAAATATTATCCAATTCTCCTTGATTATGTGGGAAGTTTGCAGTCATCATACCTGATTTATCGTAGAAAATTTTCAATCCTTCACTTAGTTTCTTTAGATTTTCTCCCATAGTGATAAATCCACTGGACATTATTTTTAATTCATCTGGTGAAATGCCTCCAGATAAATTTCCCTTCATCCCATTGGTTTCTTTTTGTAATTGGGAACTAATATTGCTTAGGGCATTGGAAGTATTTTGACTTCCTTCACTTATCATAGCTGTCTTTTCTGACATAGTCTTTAGCCCTTGTGAACTTTCTCCTAAATTTTTAGCT
Organism: Firmicutes bacterium UBA4916; assembly: GCA_002398845.1. Lineage (GTDB taxonomy): Bacteria > Bacillota > Clostridia > Tissierellales > Tepidimicrobiaceae > Mt11. Next base: position 13,338 of record DHBY01000091.1, read on the forward strand.
ATCATATTTAATTTCATTTGTAGCTGAGGATTGCCCTCCAATTGACTACCCATTTCAGTTAATTGGAGGGTTACATTCATCAAGCCTTCAGATACATTGGATAATCCTCCCTTTAATTGATTAGCACCTTCGCCTAAATTGTTTTGACCTATGATCAATTTATTAAACACATCGGTTATACCTAAAAGATTATTCAGTTTTTCTTCAATTAACTTTGGATCTTTAATATCCTTACTCCCAAATTCAGTCCCTATTTCAGTAAGCTTATCTGACATCTCTCCTAATCCATCACTTATGGCAAGGACTTGTTTTTTGATTTTTTCACTTTGTTTATCTGTTATCTGGTGAACGATACTTGCAGGACTCATAAAAGAAAATATTTTATCATTATATTTTAACCTTTGTTCAACATTCCACATTTTTTCCATATTATCATGTTGAAGAAGGTTTTCTTTTTCTCCTTCAAATAATACCATAATGGCATCACCGCCAAAACTTTCCTCCATAGAATAGTTGGAAATATAGGCATCATTATCAGTCTTAACTAAAGTCTCACTACCTGTAGCCATATTGACTTTTATAGCTCCTGCAATCATAATTGCAAAAATCAATATGGATAAAAATAAAACCTTAAAGGGTGTTTTTTCTATCCTTTCCCCTATTTTTGAAAACAGTCTGTTCAAATCAATCAGTCCCTCTCTTATTAAAATTTAATTTCATTCATAATGCTCCGTATAAAGCTATCAAGGTAGTCTTCTATTTTTTCTTCATGTATCTCTGGTAGGTAAAGAAAAGATAAAATGCTTCCCATTAATAGTCTTAAGGAAATATCCTCATCCCTAAACTCTATCCCTGTTTCTTTAATAGAATTTTTCAATAAAGATGTTATTTTTTCAATATAATTAAAATCTGCAATTTCTGGATTAATTTCACTCTCCATTAATATCAACTTTATAACCTCATGATGATTTGAAATAAACTTGATTCTATCCTTAAGGATATACTTTAACTTTTCCATTGGCTTTAAATCTTTAGCTGCCACTATGGAGTCCTCCAAAGTAGTAATCAATATTGGTTCAATACAGGCCATAAATAATTCCTTCTTAGAAGAAAAATATCTAAATAAAGTAACTTCAGATATCCCTGCCTCTTTGGCAATCTCCAGAGTAGTAGCTCCATTGTATCCTTTTTCAATAAATACCTTTAAAGCAGATTCTAATATTTGTAAACGTCTTTCTTCCTTAGTCATCCGCATCGTAGTCTCTTTCATCTTCATTTTCCCCCTCCTTATGTAAGTACTTACTAACACAGTATATCAAAATAACTTTATTTGTCAATATAAATATTTGTACTTGATAATTAACTGGTAGAATCCATAACCTTGAATCCACTTTTTATATAAAATTATATAGCTTTAGAACTACAGCTCTATGCCTCAAATATTATAAAGGTAAATAAAATCTAAAATCTTAATATAAATCGGATAAGATAGCTTATTGTAAGTTTTCCATATTTAACATATAATTATCATAGATGAATTTTTAGGGGGTATAAATTTGACCAATGATTTAAATGATAAAAATATTATTAAATCTGCAATAAAAATATTTAATGTCCTCGAATTGGTCGTTAAAGAAGAAAATATTTCATTAACTGATATAAGTAATACTACAAACTACACTAAAAGTACTACACAAAGAATTTTAAATACACTTAAATACTTAAATTATATAGACCAAGATAGTTCTACATATGAATATTTCCCTACTATGAAAGTCTATGCTTTAAGTGAGCATTTGACAATTAACAATATTATTAAAGAAATATCTAGAAAACATTTAGAGGAAATGTCCAAGGAAATAAATGAAACTATTAACCTCGGCATTTTAGATGGTTATAATATAATCTATTTGAATAAAATTGTTTCTACATCACCTTTAAGAGTAGATGTGGATTCTAGTATGAATATTCCTATATATTGTAGTGCTCTTGGTAAGTCTATGGCTGCATTTAATTCCAATATATTTTCTTTTAAAAATAATTATATAAAATATACGGAAAACACCATCTCTTCTGATGAAGACTTTAAAAAAGAATTAGAAGATATTAGAGAAAAAGGATATGCTATTGACAATGAAGAATTTGTAGAAGGATTAATATGTGTAGGAATGCCAATATTAAATAGTAATGATGAAGCAGTGGCTAGTTTAAGTATATCTATTCCAAAAATTAGATATGAAAATAGAAATATTGAATATTATATTCAATTGCTTTCTAAATATACGAAGGGAATATCTAGAGATTTATATAAAAAATAAGGAATGCAGCGCATCCCTTATTTTTTATATTCCACTAAACTCCCCAAAATAATTCTATTATTTCATCTGATGGTTCTTCCGTAATATTAGAAACTATCACAAATGCAATTAGCGATAATGTCAATGCAGGAACTATAGCATGTAACCCTAATGGTCTTGGCAAAAAGTAGTCGAAATAAATATATGACCCTATACCTGCAACCATACTTGCCAATGCTCCTTGTTTATTAGCCTTTTTCCAATACAATCCTAATATAGTTGGCCATAAGAAAGTCGATAATTGTCCCGCTGTGGCAAATAAGTTTAACCACACCATTAATTCTGGTGGATTCATAGATAGTATAAAGATTATAATACCTAATATTATTGCCCAACCTGTTGTCCTTCTGGACACTGCCTTTGAATTCTTAGATAGTTCTGGCTTTAAATAATTTATTATTAAATCATTTACTATGGCACCAATTACTACTAATAATTGTGAGTCTACTGTTGACATAACTGCTGCTAAAGGACCAGCTAATACTATTCCTGCAATTACACTTGGAAATATTTGACTAACTAATGTAGGTAAAACCAAATCTCCTGATTCAATGCCTGAAACTAATGTGCTGCCAAAAGCTCCTACTAGGTGCATTCCAAGTAATATTGCTATAGATACTATTGTTCCTACCTTTATACCCTGATTTAAACTTTTAGTATCTTTATAACTCATAGCCCTTTGGGAAACACTTGGTAAACCTATGGTGGCAAAGCCTACTAAAACCCAAAAAGAAGTTACCCAAGTTTTTGTCATAAACCCCTCTTGAACTCCATAGGGAGTAATCATACCAGGATCTATTGCCTTCATATTTTGTATAATATTAGACACCCCTCCGCCTTTCACTACTACGGCTATAAATATTACTAATGTAGATATACTCATTACAATACCCTGCAATGTATCATTTAAAACTACTCCTCTATATCCCCCAATTGCTGTGTGAACTACAACAGTTATACCAAAGAATAACAATCCTGTTCTATAGCTTATTCCAGTAGAACCTTGCAGTAACCTTGCAGCACCAACCCATTGAGCAGACATAGCGGCAATTAAGAAAAATATAATTGAAAGGGAGGCTACTATAACTACTGCATCACTTCTATATCTTTCACGTAAAAAGTCTGTTATGGTATTTGCCTCTATTTTTCTAGAAACTATGGCAAATTTTTTGCCTAGCACTGCCAATGTATAATACCCTGTAGGCATTTGAGCCATTGCTAAAAATACCCAAGCTAATCCATGAGTATAAGCTGTACCTGGACCCCCAATAAAGCTCCCTGCGCTTAAATAGGTAGCAACTAAGGTCATAGCTAATACAAATCCACCAGTACTTCTTCCTCCAGTCATATACTCATCCATATAACCTTCACCATCAGCAGATTTCGCTGTACTTAATAATTTTGCCGCATAAATGCCTATAAGGTACATTAAGGCAAAATATATTATTATCGGTATTAGTGTTCCCCAATTAACAGCTTCCATTTGTTATTTTCCCCCTTTTTCATTGGCCATTATATATTCTTCTGCTTCTTCTTTAGTCATCTTATCTAAAGGCATATCTACAAACAGCTTATTTACCATAATAAAGGTCAATATTGTAAACACTACTGCACCTAATATAGAACTTATAAAGAACCAAGATGGAAAACCTAATATATAGCTATATTCCTCTACGGGTTTAGAGCCTAATCCGTATCCAAAAATATACCACCATGCCATATTGATTAATCCTAATATAACTCCATAAATTGCCTCCTTATTGCATTGTTTATACCTTGGATCTTCGATAAATTTACGTTTATTATTAGAATCTAAACTTTTATCATCCATTTCTAAACTTTCCTCCTATCAAATCATTTATTTTTTTACTATATTTCCTATCAAAAATCCTACAAAGGAAATAGCAACCCAGCTTAAGCCATAATCCGACAATGGTAATTTAGCAATAAACCCACTAATATATATACTTTCAACACCTATTAGTTTTAAATATTCAATTAAACCTTCTAATACACCTATTGTTAATGATATATAAACTGCAATTCTCATACCTAAAAGCTTACCCTGCTTAATTCTAATATTTGAAATTAGGGCATAGGATATTGTCATTACAATAGCTGGGGGGTAAATTATCTTTAATAATGGATAAGTTAATTTAATTATTGTTTCAAGTCCTAATATACCTACTAAAGCACTTATTATTACAATTAAAACACTAACTTTTCCATACTCTATTCTTCCATCACTTAATTCTTCATAGAACTGTGATGCAGCCGATGTCAAACCTACAGCACAACTTAAAGCTGCAAAAACTAAGCCAATATTAAATATAATACCTCCAAAAGTTCCCCATAATTCTACCACAACTGCTGCATATAGTGATGAATATTTTAAATCCTCGAACATTCCGTATGTGGAAGAACCTATATACATATGTGCAAAATGAGTTATTGCTAAAATTGTAGTACCGATAATTCCTATAATGATTAAATACTTACTTAAATCATCTTCTTCAAGCCCCTTAAATTTCAAATTATTGATTAATACTCCACCTAATAAAAGAGCTGTCGGTAATTCCATTGTTGAATATCCTTCTAAAAGTCCATATATAAAGGGTGGCTCTGTATATAATTTTGCTCCTTGTATTGAAATAGGATTTTTAATTCCTTTAATCACTACTCCTGCCACAATTATTAATAGAACTGGAAATAATATCTTACTTATTCTATCCATTAAATTATCCTTATTAGATACAAACCAAAATACTAAACCATAATATAGCATTGAAAATACTATTATAGGTATTATAGTCTTAGGATTATATCCAGTTATTTGCAAAAATGCTCCCCAGGCAGCTGCACTCATTCTAGGTATAACAAACAGGGGACCTAATACCAAAATCGTTAAATTGCAAAATATTGCAGCAAATCTTGGAGAAATTCCTCTAGATAATTCTAGAAAAGAACCTCCTTTTGCTAAAGCAAAGTATCCCAGTAAAGGTATAAAAACTGCCGTTATATATATACCTAAGAAAGCTATATATACTGAGCTGCCGCTTTCTTTTCCCCAAGTCATTGACCAAATCATACTTGCAGCACCAAAGTGCATAGAAAACAAGGCCCCACCTAATGATAAAATAGTTAGTGCTGATAATTTTTTACTTTCCCTCAAATACTTCACCTCAAAAAATTTTTATATTTTATTTTCTAATATATTCTACTATTCCATCTATCATAGTCATATCAACAGATATTTCATTAATCCTTCTTTCTGGAAAACTCAATATATCTTCAGATAAAACTATTAAATCTGCTAGTTTTCCCACTTCGATACTTCCCTTTATATCTTCTTCAAAGGATAAATAAGCACCATTGTAAGTTGCACATCTAATAGCTTCTAATACTGAAATTTTTTGAGTTTCATCAGTTTGATATTGTTTCACCCTATCATATCTATTAACTGCAGCATCTATTGTAGCAAGGCCAGCTGGCCCTGATGGAGTATCACTTGATATAGATGGTTTCATTCCTAAATCTAGCATACTACGTAAAGCTATACAGTATTTCATCCTATCGCCATAAAATTTTTCATAATCCTTACCGCCTACTTGGATCATTCCTGGATTTACAGAAGGACAAATATTTAATTCTGCCATTCTATGTAACAAATCTTCATCTACGAAAGTACAGTGTTCTATTCTATGTCTATGGTTTTCTCTAGGATTTTTAGCCAAGGTTTTTTCATATCCTCGTACCATATATTCTACCGCTAAATCCCCAATAGCATGAGCTGTGGCCTGACATTCGGCATCATTAATTAATTTTATGTAATCTGCAACTTCATCTTCTTTCCAGCCGAGTATGCCTGGAAGTTCAGGATCATGACTATAAGGTTCCTTCATTGCAGATGAGGGAGCACTAGAACCTCCATCAATCATAAACTTATTGGCTCCAATTCTAAAGTATTCATTCCCCAATCCTGTTTGAAAACCTAATTTTAAAAGGTTATCGTTTTCCTTAAGGGAAAATGGTTTCCCATAAATACTGTGTATTAACATATAGGATCTAACCTTAAATTTCCTACTTAAACATAATTTTTGCATTATATGATAGGATGATGGCCCACACTCGCCGCAATCATGAATGGATGTAATGCCATTTTTGAGCAAATGTTTATAGGATTTCATAGCTGCTATTTCCTGTTCTTCGGGGGAATAATCTACTTTTGACCATAAGGCAAAATGTGTATGATCCCTAACCATACCAGTTAGTTTCTTATTCTTTACTTCTACTTCATCCTTTGGAAAATTATAAGCATCTTCTGGTTTGTAAACACCTAATTCTTGAAGAGCTAAAGTATTGTATACACAAACATGACCTCCTATATGCATACATTGAACAGGATTATTAGGAGATACTGAGTCTAAATCTTCAATAGTAGGATGGCGATCTTCCTCTAAATTTTGGGGGTCATATCCCATCATTGAAATCCATTGACCTGGTTTTTTTATCTTTACTGCTTGTACAATTTTTTCTTTAATATCTTCTATACTTTTACAAGTATCAGATTTAATATTTATTATTGAAGAACCTGGTTCATTTCCAAAAAAACCTGCTAAAATTGGATGGTAATGGCTATCAATAAGCCCTGGAAGCAAAGATCTACCTTTTAAATCAATTAATATTGTTTTTTCATCAATAAGTTTCTTTAGCTCCTCTGTCTTTCCAACAAATACAATCTTATTTCCTTTAATTCCTACTGCTTCTGCAATTTCATCTTTTTCATTTACCGTTACAACTATTCCATTATAAAAACCAATATCTATATACGAGTAATCAAAATCCATATTATCCCTCCTAAAAAACCAAAACCAGCTGCTAATGCTTATCTTACTTAAACTATTTATTATATGACTTTTCTTTTAGTAAAATTAAATTAGTAACAACCTCATTATAAGGGGTATCCACACCTAGTTCTTTACCAATTCTTACAATAGCACCGTTAATATTCATTATCTCTGTTTTTCTATTGTTAAGAACATCTGATAGCATAGAAGAAGTATTTTCGCTTGTTGCCCTACAAACCTCCTTACAATAATCAGCATTATCAAAATTCAATTTAATATTAGATTTTTTGGCAACCTCTATAGCTTCTGCTACAATATTTTCTAATATCTCTTCACTTTCCCTTGTTTCTAATAACCGTCCATTTTTTAAATTAGTTAATGCAGATAATGGATTAATTCCACAATTTACAATCAATTTCTCCCAAATTAATGACATAACATTTTCTGAAATTTTTGCATTTCCCAATTCATCTAAATTCATAATTCTGTAAATCTCATTTATTCTTTTAGTCTTTTCTCCAGATATTTCACCTAAAACTGTGCCACCATGCCCAGAATGTCTTATCTTACCTGGTCCTATGAAACTGGCCCCATTGGCACTAGTGCCTGCAATTATTTGGGAAATATCTACCACCTTATTTATTTTTTCAATATTACCAAGTCCATTTTGGAGAGTTAAAACAATAGTGTTTTTCCCTAATATACTCTTATTCCCTTCTACAGCTATATCTGTAATTGTAGATTTAACAAAAACAATAGCCAAATCTACAATTCCAATAGAACTAGAATCTACAACGGCCTTAACATTTTTAATATACCTTTCCTCATTGTCTTTAACTATACAAAGTCCTTTATGATTAATAGCATCTACATGTTCTTTAAATACATCTATAAAATATACTTCATGACCATTTTCAGCTAAGATGCCTCCATAAAGACTCCCCATAGCACCAGAACCTATAATAGCTATTTTCATATTCTCACTTCCTAAATTTTATTCGTCAAATCCTTCTACTTTTGCATTAAAACAATATTCTTCTGATGGAAACTCTCCACTAACACTTTCCTCATGGAATTTATTTAGACCATCTATCATAGCTTGTCTTATATTAGCAAATTGTTTTACAAACTTTGGTTGTAAATTTCCATACATACCAAGCAAATCTTGTGTTACTAAAACTTGACAATCAACATAAGGTCCTGCCCCAATACCTAGAATTGGAACACCTAAAGTTTCCTTCAAAACTTTCGCTACTCCTTTTGGTACACATTCTAAAACAATTGCAAAGACTCCAGCCTTTTCTAAAGCTTTTGCATCCTCCAATATTTTATTTGCAGTTTCTTTCGTATTTCCTTGAACCTTAAATCCACCTAACATACCAGCAGTTTGAGGTGTTAAACCAATATGGCCCATTACAGGTATACCAGCTGTTACAATAGATTTAACAGTACCTGCCATTTCAATTCCACCTTCTAGTTTAACGCAATCACAACCTGTTTCTTTATATATTCTATTAGCATTTTCAATAGCCTTTTCTATACTTACATTATAAGTGCCAAAAGGCATATCACCAACAATAAAAGTATTTGGAGCACCTTTTACTACTGGCTTAATATGATGAATCATATCATCTAAAGTAACAGCGGTTGTCCCATCATAACCAAGCATAATCATTCCCAATGAATCTCCAACTAATATAACCTCTACATCACTGTCATCAATAATACTTGCCATAGTATAATCATAACCTGTTACATAAGTAAACATTCTGCCCTCCTCTTTGTATTTTTTGAAATCCTTCACTGACATTTTCTTTTTTGTCATACCAATTCCTCCTTGCCTCAATACGGCTTAATGGTTTGTAATACGGTTTAATAAAAGTATATCATCGCTATCTATTTATGTCAATGAATATTCTGATTTTTTATTATTATCATGTAATTTTTGTTATTCGTGATATGTTGGCTAAAAAAAAGGTCTTGAAACTTCTAAAAATAAAGGTTTCAAGACCAATGCACTGGGGACAGTTC
>DHBY01000023.1 GCA_002398845.1 Firmicutes bacterium UBA4916
TACCAGCTAATGGGGAAGAAGAATTTACTGTAACAGTTGATTTTTCTGGAGATAGAGATACCTACAGAAATATGTTTGTTGAAGGTTTTGTTATATTGAAAGATCCAAATGATACTAACCCAACTCTTTCAGTGCCGTATGTTGGATTTTATGGAGATTGGGGAGAGCCAAAAATACTTGATGGTATGAACTATATAGATCCTGAAGGTTCATCTTATTTTGAAAGTTCAGGTATGATTTTCTGGGATTCTAATGATGATGGATGGTTCTATGGATCTCCTCACATATATATGAACCCAGGAACTGAAGCTGGATATGAAGAAGGTACTGGCAATATAATGCCATATCTATCCTTTATGAGGAATGCTGAAGTGGTAAACTATAATATATTAGATAAAGACGGCGAACTTTTGAGAACAATTTTATCTCAACAATATATAAGAAAGAATTATATAGATGGTGGAAGGAATTCACCCGCTAGATTAATAGTTGATGCTGAATGGGATGGCACAGTAAAGGGAAAAGTAGTACCTGATGGGGACTATTTCTATGAGATTGCTGCAAAAGTCCATTATGATGGGGCAGAAATGCAAAGTAAAAGGATTCCAATAACTATAGATACTACTGGACCTAAAATAACAAATTTAAAATACAACAAAGAAACTAAAAAGCTTACTTGGGATGCAATTGATGAAGGCATAGGTATAGCTGGGTTTATGTTTGCTATAAATGATGAATTATTAGAAGAAGTAGTATTAGGTGAAGATGAAAAAACATCTTACGAATTAGATATGGGTAAGTATATAGAGGATTTTGGAACATTTGAAATTACAGTTATATCAGTAGACCAGTTATATAATATGGATAGTGAAACAATAACATATACTGGAGATAATTATAATCCATATATATTCATAATGGAACCACGATTACTTGATGTATATAATACAAGGGATATACTATTTGAGGGCTATGTAGCTAATTATAATGCTCTTGATAAGGTTATAATAAATGAAAATGTGGAAGCAGATATTGAGTTTATGGAAAATGTAGATTTATATCATCCTGATGACCCAACTGAACTTATATATTCAGGTCCAGCATATAAGTTTACAAAAACCTTAACTCTTGAAGATGGATATCAAGAAATTAGGATAGAGGCTATTTCAAAAAGTGGAGATTCAGGCAGCTTAGTAAGAAGGTTTTATGTAGATACTACTCCACCAGAATTGGAAATAAGCCTAAAGAAATTAAATGCAGAAGATCAAACTGCAGATTTAGAAATAACCATGAAAGATAATCTTGGGTATTTAAAATTATTTTTAGAGGATAGTCAGATATTTGAATATGAAGACCCACTTGTAATAGTTAAACCTGCGAATGAGATTATAACATATACTGTAAACCTTGAAGAAGGGGAAAATACCTTTGTATTTACATTAGTAGATACTGCCGGTAATAGGACAACCAAAAAAATGTTAATCACTGATGAAGGAATTGTAGATCCAGTAGAATCAGAACCAATGGAAAATCTGCCATATAATACTATAATACTAGGTAAGGAAGCCTTTAACATTAGTTATATAAATAATAATGAAGAAGCCCAGCAAAAATTGATTAAATGGTATATGGGAGATAAAGAAGTATATTTTAAAGTAGGTAAAAATCAAATTACTAATGATAAAGGCCAACTAGTAGGAATAGATGCACTACCAGATGAGTTAATTTATTATGATGAAAAAGGAGATACTATAAAATATACTAAGTAAATAGAATAGCTTAAATATTAAAGATCTAGGAATATTATTTTTCTAGGTCTTTAATATTATTTTTTTAGGTACAAAGGGCTATATTTCAACTTGTCCTTGAAAATTAACTTAAATTTTGATATAGTTTTAATTAAGTAAGTAACATAAATAACCATATATGTAATAAACAACAAATTATTACAAAGTATGATACAAACGCGTATAAGATTACATATAATATTTAATATTATATATTGCATATCTCAAAAGTGATTATAAAATGTCTAATTATAAGATTTTGCCTGAAACAACTAATTATATTACCTATGAAGCAAGACAATTCATTCCCTTTTATAGTAAAACCCTTATTATGCTCAATTCAAAGTCAAAAATAAAAGTTATACTTTATTAACTTTTATCATACAAAATATATGTACAAGTTTTTTTTGACAGCCTAAGTGTTTTCTTAAGAAAATCATAAGAAAAGGAGGTGCATTATTTACTACTTTTACTAAAAAATAAGGGGGTATTGGGTAAATGGCAAAAAACAAAAGGATCTCAAAGGTACTATCCCTATTAATTACCATGATTATGGTACTGGGATACTCTACATCATTTGTTTATGCAGAAGGTAGCCAACTTAGTTCAGCAAAGGTAGAATTACGAGAGGAAGCAATAGTTAGGATTACACCTGAGGTAAAAAAGGACTTAGAAAAAGAAGATATGGTCGAAGTATTATTGTATATGGAGGATCAAGTAGATACA
>DHBY01000078.1 GCA_002398845.1 Firmicutes bacterium UBA4916
ATTCAATAAATCCATCTAAATAATCTACTTCTTTTGATATTTTTATGGCCTCTTTAGCTTTTTTTAAAGACAAATCAGTTAAATTCTTTTTTAAATATATTTCTCCAATGCCGACATTAGCAACTATAGTATACTCTATCTTTTTCGATCTTTTCCCTTCATTTAAGAGTTCTTCATATATTTCTAAAGCTTTTTCATTGTCGCCTTTCGAAAAGTATATTTTACCTAAGTTATCCAATATTTCAAACTTATATTCAGATTGAAAATCCTTAACTATTTCATAAGCTTCTTCCCATAAAGCCATTGACTGAGAACTAAATATATTTTTTTCTTTCCTAGCTTCTTTGATTATATAACTTAATGCTTTATCTAATTGATTGGAAGAATACAAATGATAAGTCAATTCGTCTAATATTCCCCTATAGTTATCTGCATATGTATCTTCCAGCAGTTGAGCTATTTCTTTGTGAAGTTTAATCCTTTTTCCCTGTGGAATTTGATGATAGATAAGTTTTTTTAATTGAACATTATTTATATTATAGCTATATCCCCAATCTGAAACCTTTTCATCTAATAGTCTCATCCCAATTAAATCATCTAATTTTTTATTTAGACTCTCAGTGTCTATATCTAAAATTTTTAATAGTGTTTGCTTTGACATGGAATCATTATATATGGATATAACCTCCATTATGTCCATATACTCCTTCTTAATTAGGTTTAATTGATTTTTCATAGCTTCATCTATACTGGAAGGAAAGTAAATATCCGTATACTTTCGGGTCTTTATTTCCCAAAATCCATCTGGATGCAAAAATAATTCTCCAGTTGAATATAGTTCTTTCATCATATATTCTATATATCTTGGATTACCTTGGCTTTCCTTTAGCATAACTGCTGAAAATTTCAATGGTTTATAGCTTATCCCTAAAATATGTTGAATAAACTCCCCTATTTCTGATAAGTTTAAATTGGGGACTACTATTTCTTCAATATCTTCTTTAATAGCCCACTTTTTTAATATATTTTCTTTAGTGGGCTCTAACATATTTTCATTGAAGGATATTATTAATATTATACTGCCCTTGCCTATATTGCTAATTATATAATCTAGTAAAAATAAAAATTGGGTACTGCAATTCTCAATATTGTCTAAAATTAAATACATAGGCTTGTCTTTAGAAATCTCCTCCAAATAATTGGTTATCCTATCACATAGCCTTAGTCTTTCCCTATTTCCACCTAACTCATTAAAAGATTCTATGTCTAGTAAAAATTTTAACTCTGGCAGCACTTTTACAAGCTCTTTTCCGTACTTCTCAACTATGTCCTTTGAAGTGTCTTTAATAGTTTGTCTTAAAATATTTGTTATTGGTTTTATATCAGTATTATCCTGTTCGGTAATCTCTGAATAATAAACAGTCCTCCCTCTTATTTTTAAAACACGAGCTACTTCCTTTAAAAGTCTTGTTTTACCAACACCTGTACTACCTTTTATTAGTATTGCTTTCTTAGAAACTTTTTTATCAATTAACTCATCATCAACCCTAATTATCTTTTTAATTTCCTTTTCTCTACCAATTATTTTAGTATCAAAATTTAAAGTTCCTCTCTCTTTTACTAAATCATATTTAAAATTCATATCAAATAAATTGTTAATATTATCAATTATTTCTCTCAATGTGCATTCCCTAGTAATAGAATTTTTCTTAATTAAAGTATTTATAGTCCTATCTAAAAAATTGACTTGATTATCATTTAACTTTGCTGTATATATATAATTAAATTTTCTATTATTGGTTCTATAGAAATCTTCAGTTAATAGATATATCATAAGCATTCCTAAGGAATATTTATCTGCATTTTTATTTGCCACATCTTCATGCTCTAGTATTACTTCTGGTGCAATAAAACATCTTGTTAAATCATCATAGTCTGTATTTATTGTCCTTTCATATATAGTTGCTAAATCCATTATCTTAATAGAGCAATTCTTTAATAAGAAAATATTTGAAGGGCTTAAATGTTTATATACTATCCCCCTATAATGTAAAAAATCCAAAACTGTACATACTTGCAAAATAATATTTAACTTTTCTTTAAAATTTAGTTTCTCATAAACCTTATCAAGGCTAGGTGCATCTATGAACTCTGAGGTTGAATAATACTGTTTAATGCTTACCTTTTTTCTATCTATTGTACTAACTATATTAAACCTATCACTTATAAGCAAAGATTCATGTTTTATTTTTGACAATAGAATGAAATTATTGATAAAATAATCTATAATACGTTCTTGCTTGTCTACATTATAAAGTTTCATATATAATCTTTTGTCATTATCCCAAAAATCTATTACTTCAAAAACAGAACTATACAGATTATCTTCTAAGATTCTATCCACTTTATACCTATTATCAATTAGCTTCATAAATTTATTCCCCTTTATCCACTAATATAATTCTTTGATAAAAAGCACAACCCTAATTGTCTTTCATTGCATTATATAATGTTTCTAATCCTTTATCTAAAACAATCTTTTCTTCAACTGTTAATCCTGCCATCTTTGTTTCCAAAAATCTAACCCTCTCATCAAGAACCTTTTCTACGATTTCATATCCAACAGGCAATACTTCTATCCTAACAACTCTTTTGTCTTTTTCATCTTTTTCCCTTATGACAAGCTCACTTTTCTCCATTCTATCTATTAAATCCGTTATGGTGCTGCAGGCTAAAGCCATTTTTTGGCTTAGTTCACCTATAGTCAATTCACCATTGTTTATAAGAATTTGTAATGCAGTAAATTGAGGCACTGTAATATTAAAATCATTTAATATCTTTCTTCCTTTTAGTCGTATAATATAATCAACCTTCCTTAAATGTCTCTCAATGCTAACAACATTTTCACATATATCCTTATCTTTCAAAACATCTCCTCCAAAACATTTATTTCCCCTTATTTTTTATAGAATATTAGCATTTAAGCCTATCTATAAATTTATAAATTCCTTATGGTATAAATATCTTAAATCCATGAGGTACTACTTCAAAAACAGCTGGTAGATTTCCCCCGTATTCTCCATCAATATCTATAGTAACTTCCTCTTCAGTCTCAACTTTAATTTTCTTAGATTTAAAATACGATACATTTGGGTGATGTACATGTTCCCCCTTAAATATGTTGATAAATATTTGAGCTAAATCTCCTATTTCTGATTTTTTAATAATCACTACATCTAAATACCCATCAGATACACTTGCATCAGGAGCTAGTTTTTTAAATCCACCTATAGAAGCGCTATTGGATATTAAAAATAATAATATATCTTCTTCTTCTGTATATTCTTCCGATTCAAACTTTGCCCTTATAGGCTCAAATTTTTGTTTCGGTATCTCCCTTGCCCCCTCCATATAATAAGCCATCCTGCCAAAAATAGCCTTTGCCTCAGGTTGTACCTGATAGCCTACATTAGTCAAAAGTCCACTAGCTGCTACATTTATAAAATATTCATCATTGACCTTTCCTAAATCCACATCAATTATTTTTTCATTTTTAATCATCTGAAAAAAATCATCCATATTCTTTGGCAACTCCATATGATTAGCAAAGTCATTTACTGTACCTGCTGATAAGATGGCTACAGGAATTTTTCTTTTACTCTTTGCTATTCCCTTTGCTACCTCGTTTACGGTACCATCTCCACCACAAGCAACAATAAAATCCCAGTCTTCATCACAGGATTTCATTGTTGCTATCATTGCATCATCTTTTTCCTCAGTATTAAACTTTCCTACAACGTACCCATCATTTATTAATAAATTACATAGATAATCCACTTTTCTTTGAATTGTTTGTCTTCCAGAAGAAGGATTACATATAATCTTAGCTTTCTTCATCTATATCAACCTTTCATAGCTATTTAATCATCGAATACTCTTTTACATATATCAGGACAATCCGTTATAATACCATCTACATTAAATAACTTCATAAGTTTTAATTCTTCTTCTCCATTAACTGTAAAAGGATTTACCATGATCCCATTTTGTTGGCATTCCTTGACAATCTCTTTGTTTATAGTTAAAAATAAAGGATGTATGGCTGATGCCCCAGCCTCTTTTGCATACTTCCAAGGTTCAATCATACCTGCTATATATAGTATACCAGTCTTAAATTCTTTGGCAATATTTTTAATATAAGCTAAGCTATAATGATTGAAAGAAGATATTATGGTTTGTTCTACTAAATCGTAGGCTTTAACTGCATTTATTACATCTTCCTCAATTTTATCATAAAATATTGGTCCGTTTTTAATTTCTATATTCAATAATATATTTTCTTTTTTTACAAATTCTAACACTTCTTCTAATAAAGGTATCCTTTCACCAATGTATTTATCAGAAAACCAGCTGCCAGCATCTAAACTTTTAATTTCCTTTAAGCTTAAGTCTTTGATAAATCCTTTACCATTGGTAGTTCTATCCACCTTTTCATCATGACATACTATTAAATAACCATCCTTACTTTTATGCACATCTATTTCAATACCATCTGCTCCCATTTCTACTGCTTTAACATAAGAAGAAAAGGTATTTTCAGGAGCGTATTTTGAAGCGCCTCTATGACCATAAATTATTGTATTATTCATATAATTTCCCCCTTATAACATGTTTTCTTATATACTATATTCACCAAAATTTGTTATTTCCCTTCTATTTCTTTTTAAGAATTTCAGAAATTTAGATAAAAGAGAACCCGACGGGTTCTCTTAATAAAAGTTATAGATTTTTATAAATAAGGTACTTAAAAAAACTTATTTATTGTCGATTCTCTTCAATATTTCTTGTAATTTGCTGGCTTGATATCCTGATTCTTCTGCAAAGGTTCTAAATAATTCGGATACTTCCATATCCTGAACATTTTTAGCATACATTTCATAATCTCTGACCATCTCTTGTGCATCTAGTATCTTCTTTTTTAATACTTCTTTTGTATTTAACTCCATATTTCTACCTCCGTAATCATTGATTTTGTGATTATAGCATATTTATTTTGTTCATATTAAGTAATTTTTATGTACAAAAATTCCTCTTTTTTTCTATAAGTAGGGAAACCTTTACAAAAAAATACTTGAGAAATAGAGTAATTATATGATATTATACAATCAATATTAAACAATAAGTGATTGATGGTATAGGGAACTAAATTCAAATAATCATTTGATGTTTTTTTATATTATCATCTTGTATTAGTTGTAAAATAGTCTAAGTTAAAATAGGGGTGTTGAATATGTATGATTTTCACGTCCATAGTGATTACTCTATGGATTGTAAATATTTAATGGAAGAGATGGTTGTCGAAGCAATCAACAATAATATGAAAAGCATCTGTTTTACAGATCATATAGATTATGATGTAACAGAAAAAAGAATTGATATTGATTTTAGAACCAATGATTATTTTAAAAAAGTAAATCAAGTTAAATATAAGTATCTAAAAAATATTGAAATATTGGCCGGTGTCGAGATTGGAATGCAGCCTCATCTTGGTGAAAGATATAATGAAATTATTGATAACAATCCATTTGATTTTGTTATTATGTCTATTCACTCCATTGATGGAAAGGATATACACTTGGATGGCTTTACCAATAATAAAAGTCCTATAGATGCTTTAACCAAGTACTATGAATATTTATACCAATGTGTTAATAGCTTTGATAATTTTGATGTATTGGGCCATATAGATTATATTGATAGATATTTTAGCGAATCGACAATATTACCTGATTTTGATGAATATTCTTCCCTTGTTAGGGATATTTTAAAATTGGTAATTGAAAAAGGTAAAGGAATTGAAGTAAATACTGCAGGAATAAAATATGGCCTTAAATATTATCATCCAAAACCTCAAATTTTAAAACTTTATAAAGATTTGGGAGGAGAAATAATAACCATAGGTTCTGATGCTCATAGTCCAAAATTTATTGGATATGAGTACAAAGGAGCTGAAAAACTCCTACGTGAACTTGGATTTAAATATATATATTTATTTAAAGAAAGAAAAAAATTTCCTATCCATATAGGCTAAATATTTTTTCTCTCTATTGAATATCTTTCTTTATAATTACAGTTTGGGCATTGGTAGATATGCACACATTTATCATTCTTTACCCCGTCTACTAGATGGGTTACTTCATCTAGCAGATATGGACTGTAATTATCCAAATAATTTACCTCTGGTCCCTTATCAATCATGGCTTCATTACATTTTATACAATTGTAATCCACCTTATATAATCCATTACATAATGGGCACACTAGCTTCATAATCTACCTTCTCTCAATTTTATCTGTTATTATTATTTAACAAAATAAATTATTATATACAAAAAACCCTTAGGAAAATCCTAAGGGTTTTTTATATTACCGCAGTGCCGTTTCCCCAATTAATTCACACCCGCCCCTCACAAGGTGGGTGCCCTGTCAAAGGCTTAGAACTTCCATACAAAGAAGGCATGTTCCTAACCATTGAACTAGAACTCCCGTGTTCACTATGTCGGTTGAATTATTTGGGCTAACGTACACCGCAGAAATATTATCTATATATATTATAACCTCTACCGATATAATCTGCAAGTAAAGATAAAGTTTAAATAACAAATTTTAATTCTCCAGGATTTGGTTTACTTCTTCTTCATTTAAAGATTCTTTTTCTATAAGCATATTCGCTATACTATCTAAATATTTCTTGTTTTCCTTTAATACTTCTTTAGTTTCAATATAAAGGTTTCCTAGCATATCCCTAGTTCTTTCCGTTAAGGAAATATCTGTGTTTAGATTATTACTTAAGATTACATCATAGTTTAAAAGTCCTAACTCCTCATCCATGCCATAAGATCCTATCATGGATAAAGTCATTTCTGTAGCTTTTTGAAGATCAGAGGATGCTCCAGTAGTAATATTATCCTTACCGAAGATTAGCTCTTCTGCTGCTCTTCCCCCTAATGCAACTTTAATGTTCGCTATAATATCCTTTTTGGTTTGATACATTCTATCAGGAGGTATGTTTAAACTAAATCCTCCCATTCCTTTGGTGCTTGGTATAATACTTACCTTTGTTACTCGATTTGATTTTGATAATTTCTTTGCAACCAAGGCATGTCCAGCTTCGTGATAAGCTGTAATTCCCTTATCCTCTATAGATATATTGCTTCTATCCTTTTTTTCTTCTCCTACTAAAACAGTGTAATATGCTTTATTAATATGTTCCATAGTAATATGTTTGTCTCTTTTCCTAGCTGCTATCATTGCTGATTCATTCATTAGGTTTTCAAGTTTTGCACCACTAAAATATACAGTTTCTAGCGCAACTTTTTTCAAATCTACATCTTTAGATAAAGGTTTGTTTTTGCTATGGAGTTTTAAAATAGAATATCTAGCATTTACATCTGGAAGACCAACTTCTATTTGCCTATCAAATCTTCCTGGTCTTAATAATGCTTCATCTAAAGTGTCCACTCTATTTGTAGCTGCTATTACTATTATGCCTTCATTGCCTTTAAACCCTGACATTTCTGTTAGTAAAGCATTTAATGTCCTGTCCCCTTCTTCACTGCCACTATTGGAACTAGAACCTTTCCTTTTCTTCCCCAAGGAATCAATTTCATCAATAAATATTACGCTCTTTCCGTCTTCTTTAGCCTTTTTAAATAATTCTCTTATTCTACTTGCGCCAAGTCCTGCATAAACTTGAATGAAATCCGATCCAGATACTGCATAAAAAGGGACCTTAGCTTCCCCAGCTAATGCTTTAGCCAATAAAGTCTTACCAGTACCTGGAGGCCCATATAGCAATACCCCTCTAGGTAATCTTGCTCCATACTTATCATAGTTTTCAGGGTATTTAATAAAATCTACTAATTCCCTTAATGATTCTTTTGCTTCTTCATTCCCTGCCACATCATTAAAAGTAGTCCTATCTGAAGATGAATCCTCAGTATCCATTTTAGACATAGTAGCCATTTCCTTCTCAGCTTGTTTAGAGTTGTTATTATTAATTATATAAGCTACAACTCCAATACCTGCTAATAAAAGTATAAAACTTATGCCTTGGCCTAAAATGGCATTTTTGTCTCCTTCTTTTACTTTAACATCGTGCAGCAATAATTGTTCTTTAAAATTCTCTGTCCTTGGATTGTCAGTAATAAAAATTTCCCCATTTTTTAGCTTACCCGTAAGTTTTGCTTTATCACTTAATTCTACTTCATCTACTAAACCTTTTCCCAAGTGAATTAAGAACAATCTATAGGGCATTTCTTTATATTGTCTGCCACTATTTATATATAAATATATCCCCGACATTAAAGCAATGGATATAATTAAAACCAATAAAAGCTTTATTTTCCCATCTATCTTCATCTTTTTTTCCTCCTTGGTTTACATAATACTATTAAAATTATAGCATCAAATATTTCCATTGTCTATTTCTTAATTTTGACAAAAATAGGACGTCCATTGGACGTCCCAGCAATACTATATATCTACTTACCTAAAACATCTAATATACGATCTAGTTTTTCTGATTGTTCTTCATTTAGTAGGGGTCTTATACTATTTAGTTTTTCAAACAGTTCCTCATACTCTTCTTTGCTCATTTCCTGTTCCATTTGTTCATTTACCCTTATTATCTCTACAAAAAAATCATCTTCTGATTTGTCTGAATAAGCATTTGCCAGCTCTTCAAATTTATTAATTTGGTCTTCTGTTGGTATAAAGTCTGTGAATTCTCCTATGCCTTTATTAATATCTTTACTCATTATAAAACCTCCTTGTATATTCTAATCTAATTTATGAACTATAGTAAATATATATTACAAACTTTAGTAACCTTTATTGAAAGACTCGCATAGAATAATATATATCTATTTGACTTTAGGGGGATTAAAAATGGATAATGGGCTTATATTGTTATTACTATTATTATTGTTAAATAAAAATAAAGAGAACAAAACTTTTCATATACCAATAGATAAAAAAGAAAATGATTTAGAAATAAAATCGATTCCATCATCGAACAAAAGTTTTAGTTTAAATGTTCCATATACATTAGATAAAATTAAAATTGCGAAAAAAATAGGTCCTTATTTTCCTGAAGAATTTGTACCTGCTTTAAACAAATCGCTGATACTTACTGAAAAAATAATTAAATTATATGAGGTAATGGAGTTTATGCAAGTTGATGAGGTTAAATATATAGAAAATGTAATTACCGTTGAAAACAATAAAGAAAGGTTAAACTACATAGTAAATACCATTCAAAAAGAGGTTAAAAAAGAGGAAATAAAAAGCACTGGCACGATAATAGAGATGATATTAAATATTGATAAATATAGCAAAATGATAACAGTTCTAAACTTAGTAATGTCCGACCCTGATAGTTTAAATGATCCAACTAAGCTTCTTTCACTAGTTGAGCCTTTTATGCAAGGTAAGGATGAAAAGGAAAAGGAAAAGTTAAAAGATATGGCTAAAATGCTAGAAATCATGAAAACACTAGATACCACAAAAAAACCTAAAGAAAAAGATACAAAATAAGAGAGTTAATAATCAATGAATAGTCTTTGGGAATAATTTTCCAAAGACTATTCGGTAGTGTAGATAGTGTAAAATAATTTATACTTTTTCCCAATTCTTTTTTTATTACATCATTATCTTTTTTATATTTATAAGCTAATTCCTTATAAGGTAAAATAGCTTTTCCTTTATACTTTATTATCTAACTCTAAAAGATTGAATTTCTTCAACCATCCTAAGAACCTCTAATGTTGATGCTCTATTTTCTGATTCACTTGCATTATAGAGTCTTCTTAATAATCTCGGGATATTACCTCTATAATCCCAAGCTTCTTTTTCATTTGTAATACCCGCTAAATTAGTCGCATCAAGACGCAGCATAGCACCAATTGTAATTATTTCTAATTCATAGCTAACTTTATCATCAAAATCTATGAAATCAGTATGATGTATAATACATTCGAGTAACACTAATTCTTCGGAATTCATATTATTCATATCAAAATCACTAGCAAATTGCCTAAAAGATTCATCTTTATCCTTTAAATTATAGTATTTAGAAATAGACTCCTTCTGATTTTTAGAGCCCTCAATTTCACTATTTAAAAACTTTTGCGTTAATTCTTCCAATCCTTTTTCCCTTTCCACCTTATCAGTAGATGTCAAATGATTTGAAAATTTTTCTTCACTAATCCTATTTTTATTAGTTGTAGGTGCATTACTTTTATAATAATTAATTGAATTTAAAATGTTATTATTAATTGAATTAATCATTTATAATCCCCCAATCTAAAAATTTAAACTATTCATAGATAATTATCGGCAAATGTTTATTTAAAATAAGCATTTTTTACAAATATTTATTTAAAATAAGTATTTTTTACAAATATGTATTTAAAATAAGTATTTTTTACAAATATGTATTTAGTTTGTCGATTTTATTTACTGGATCAGATATACTACAGTTGAAGGTTAAAACCAATTTAACTATTAAGGGGGTATATCAATATGAATAAAAAGGTCTTAAGTATTTTACTAATCTTTGTAGTTTTCTTTGGTATAGGAAGTCAATCTTTTGCTGCTCCTGCTCCACCACTTACAAGCCTTAGGGTTATTAGGGTAAGCTCAGAAAAAGCTGGAACAGAATACATTGGAAGAAATCAGCTATCTACTAACTATGACCATGGGGGGTCATTCATCCATGTAACAACAGAAGAAATAGGGTATTCTTCTTATAGGTATGCAGCATTCAATCGTGAAAAAGCAGAACTTATTAATTCAAAACCAATTGTTGGACGTGATAATATAGCTATTGGTTTTGAAAGAACTTGGAAATTGTTTGTATTTGACAATGATGCTAGTAATCAAGGAGACTTTACTTATGAAGCTATGTCATCTAACGCACCTTATAATACTATGTCCACAAGTATTTTTATCAAATAATAAATTAATATAATTATGTTTTTAATACTTCAATATATCACAATTTAAAAAATATTAAAAAATAAATAATGAAAAATCATAGTTTATAATCATAAACCACTCATAAAACGAGGCGAAGGCGAAAAAAATATAAATAAAAATTATTTTCCCTTCGCCTTGAAAATTATAACAAATGAAACCACTCTCTAACTTTAAAAAAATAAAAAAGAGCCTAAGATTCAGACTCTTAAAAATGTAATTTTAACATATTATTCTCCTTTTAAAATTTCAAGTAAGTTTACAATATCCTCAGGTAAATTTGCATTAAACTCTATTTCTTCGTTCACTCTTGGAAGTTTCGCCTTCAAATAATAGGAATGTAAAGCTTGCCTATTTATATATTGACTAGGTTCATAGTACAATGTATCCCCAATGATTGGATGCCCAATATGATGTAGGTGGACCCTTATTTGATGAGATCTTCCGGTAAATATTTGTACATCTAAAAGAGTAGCATTTTTATATCTCTCTATTACTTTATATTTCGTTATGGCCCTTTTCCCTTCTTTTGTAACTGCTTTTCTAATGCTATTTTCCTCTTCCCGACCTACAGGTAAATCTATTATGTCCTCGTCCTTTTTAACTACACCAGATACTACCGCCATATATTTTTTATCTACTTCATTATTTTCAAATTGTGAGGCCATACTCTGATGAGCAAAAGCTGATTTAGCAATTATAAGTATTCCCGATGTATCCATATCCAATCTATTAACAAGCCTTATCTTTTTATTTATTCCATTCTTTTGAAAATAATAGGCTATGCCATTGGAAAGAGTTCCATTTTGATGACTCTTTGTAGGATGTACTACAATGAAAGGTTCTTTATTTAGCACCAGCAAATCCATATTTTCATATATAATATTTAGTGGAATAGGTTCAGGAACAATATTGTCCTTTTCATCCTCCATAACTATTGATACAATATCCCCTAACTTTACTTGTTCACTCTTTCTTCTGAACTCTCCATTGATAAATATGTTTTTCTCCCTGTAGAGTTTTCTAAACAATCTGCCTGATAACCCACAGCTAAGTAAGAACTTTTCTAAGTTTTCTCCATTATTTTCTACATTGAATAATATTATATTTTCACTTTCTTCTAACAAATTCATTTGCCCCTCCAAATATTAAATCTTTTATTGTATAATATAACTATAATTAATTATACCAAAGATATAGTATATTTAAAGCACAAATAGGTTTGGAGGGGAATTTTTTGACAAATAATAAAAGTAAAATCATAAATGTTATTTCCAATTATAATACATCATCCCAAATGACTGCAAAATTATTGATAGATAAATTAAATGCAAAAGACTTCATCGTGCCTCCTAAATATGATAATAATGCCGAATTAAATATTTGCGTAGGAGGAGATGGAGCTTTTTTAAGAGCTGTACATAAATATAAATTTACAAGCATTCCTTTTGTAGGTATAAACACAGGCCATTTAGGATTTTTCCAAGAAATACTTCCCGAAAGTATCGATAACTTTATAGATAAATATATTAATAGGGATTATGTAGTGGAAAAAATCTTTTTAGTAAAATCTAAAATATATACGAAAGCAAATTGTTTTCAACTATTTGGTGTGAATGAAATAGTAATTAAAGGAATTCAATCTAAAGTAGTCCATTTAGAAATATTTATAGATGGGAATCATTTAGAAAAATTTTGTGGAGATGGCATAATTATATCTACCCCTGTTGGAAGCACTGCTTATAATTTTTCTAGTGGCGGCAGCATAGTTTATCCTTCTCTAAATACATTGCAAATAACCCCATTATCTCCTATTAGTTCAAGGGCTTATCGTTCTTTAACTAATAGTGCTATTGTACCAGGAGACGTTACTATAACTATTAAGCCAGAGTATAAATATGAAAATTCCATATTGATCATAGTTGATGGATTTGAATATAAATATGATAATATAACCGAAATAAACTTTACAATCCCTGAAAAGGTCATATCCAGATTAAACTTCGATAAGAATATGTACTGGAACAATTTAAAGAGCAAATTCTTATAAGCAAAGGGACATTCTCTAGAAAGCTCTTAAATCTTCTAAAGAATGTCCCTAATTTCTCTGTAATCAAGTAATTGATTGGATAATTTATTACTTGATAGTATTTAAAGCTTCTATCATTATATTTCTTGCTATAGGTGCAGCCGTTTTTCCACCAGTTGTACCATCCTTTTCTAGAACTACTACTACAGCAATTTTAGGATCATCTGCTGGGGCAAAACCTGTAAACCATGCATGAGTCTTTCCTGACGAATTTTCAGCAGTGCCAGTTTTACCAGCCACTCTGATATCTTTAATTCTTGCATTGGTTCCAGTACCTCTATTAACTACTTCTACCATCATATTTTTTATCTCATTGGCAGTAAATACATCTGTTGCCTTTGAAAGAACCTGTGAATAATTGGACTCTACTATAGAACCATCTGGTGCAATAGCCTCCCTAACTAAAATTGGTTTTACGATTTCACCTTTATTTGCAATACCCGATGCTATCATTACCATGTTTAATGGAGTTACTAACACCTTGCCTTGACCAATACTTGCAGCCGCTATATCAGTCTTTCCTAAGTTTTCTTTATATGGAAAGCTTGACTTAGCCGTTGGTAGATCAAAAGGAATATTCTTGTTTAACATAAATTTATCCGCTATTTCTCCAAGCTTATCCTTGCCAACCATAGTACCTTTTTCAGCAAAATAGCTATTACAGGATTTAACTAGAGCCTCTTCTAAATTAACATTACCGTGGGCTTTGCCGCCATAATCTTTTAGAGTATATCCTTCAATCTTTGTACTACCTGTACATTTATATTGTTTATCTAAATCTGGAGTATTTAATATTCCCACAGAAGTTAATATCTTGAATGTAGAGCCTGGAGCATATAAACCCGATGTAGCCCTATTTAAGAAAGGGCTATCCCTATCTTCCATTATATTGTTCCAATTTTCTTTAAGAGCAGAAGGATTAAAATCTGGTAAACTTACCATAGCATATATCTCTCCAGTAGTTGGATTCATAGCTACTA
Organism: Firmicutes bacterium UBA4916; assembly: GCA_002398845.1. Taxonomy (GTDB): domain Bacteria; phylum Bacillota; class Clostridia; order Tissierellales; family Tepidimicrobiaceae; genus Mt11. The sequence continues at coordinate 14,107 of DHBY01000078.1, forward strand.
TAGATCCTTTTTTACCATTTAAAAGGTTTCTTGAATATTCCTGAAGATGGTGGTCTATAGTAAGTTTTAGTGTGTTGCCTTCTGTATTTGGGACTACTATATTTTTTAGTTCATTTAAAGGAGTATTTTCCGATATATTTAGCAATGTATTGTTGTATTCTAATTCTAATCCTACTTTTCCATATTCCCTGCTGCTATATCCAATAATATGGCTATAAAGATTCCCATAATTATAAAACCTTTTATAGGTATCGCCAGATTTTTCACTATAAGCTAATATCTTTCCACTTCTATCTATTATAGAACCTCTTAATATTTTTTCTTCATTAATCCATAATCTTTTATTGTAGCTATTGTTTTTCACTGCTTCAGCTTTAAATACTTGAAAATAACTTAAATATACTATTAAGCTAACAAATAAAATACAAATTGCCACTAAAACTATTATTATCCTTTTAAGTTCTTTGTTCATCTTTATCCTCCCCTAAATCTAGCTCTTCTGAAGCCACTTGAAGAATCCCAAGGGCTATAAAGCTTGATAACATAGAGCTGCCTCCATAACTAACAAAGGGTATAGTAATGCCTGTAAGTGGAATTATCTTAAGAACTCCTCCAAATATAATAAATGATTGAATTCCAAACAATATGCTTATACCTAGGGCTACTATTCTAAAGAACTTGTCTTCTTGTTTAATAGATATTTTAAAACCCCTATATACTAATATTAAAAATAGCATTATTATACCTATGCCAGTAAATATCCCCATTTCCTCACATATAGCTGAAAATATAAAATCCGTATGAACTTCTGGAATAAAATCTGGATGCCCTAGTCCAATTCCGGTACCAAAAAAACCTCCTGTAGCAATAGCAAACAAGGACTGGGTTATTTGATAACCCTTGTTATCTATATATTTCCATGGATTTATCCAAGTTTCAAATCTAATTCTCACATGATCAAACATGAAAAAACCTGCTATTCCGCTTAGAACAAAAAACAAAACATTATACAATATTAGTTTCCTATCTTCTTCATAAATAAACTGAAGGGCTAAAAATACAGAATAAAATATTAGAACAGTTCCTAAATCCTTTTGTAAAAATAAAAATGCAATGAACACGTAGATTATTCCAACTAAATAATAAGAACCATATTTTTTTTCTTTATATTTTTCATAATTTGTATAATAAGAACTAATAAGGAAAATCATGAGTATTTTGATTATCTCAGTTGGTTGAAAACGAAATCCACCAATTGAAATCCAATTGATAGCTCCTTTTGTCCTAGTCCCTAATAACAGCGTTAAAATGAATAGCCCAATGGATAAAGCCCCATAAAGTTTTATCCAGTTTTCCCAACCCTTAATTTTTTTAACAACAAAATAGGTTACAAAAAATATTGTAATTCCCATGCCTATCCATACTACCTGCTTCATACCTAAAACTGGATCAATTCTATATATCATAATAACCCCTATACTAATAAGCATAGTAACAATTAGAAATATATAATTATCTCCAGTAGATATACGAGGTAGTATAAAATTTGAAATATATATGATAAATATTAATGTAATACCCGAAATCAAAGTAAATTTATCTAAGTTCTCCTTATCATATATAAAAAGTAGCAATAAAGCCATTAATTCAAACAAAACCAAAAGGTTTCGCGGAAACTTATAGTTAACTTTTTTATTTAGCATTATTTTTACTCCTATTCTCTATTTACATATAAAAATTCCACTTGACCAACCTTTATTCGATCACCATTTCTTAATTCTACTACATCCATAGTTTTATCTCCATTTAAATAGGTACCGTTGGCACTATTTAAATCTTCTAAATAATAATTTCCTTCATCTTCAACTATTTTTAAATGTCTTTTTGAAATATATGGGTCTTTTATAATAATTTGATTTTCATTGCCCCTTCCAAGAGATACCTCTCCTTCAAGAGGATAGTACTCCCTTACCTTAAAAGGTAGTGAGTCCTTTCTATTTATTAGTTTTAAATAGATGCTATTATCTAAAGAGGTTGCACCCATACCCTTTATGTCCAAATAGATTAGCCTTATTATACTTAATATAAACAGATAGATGATAACTATAAATATATATTTAAATACCACAGAAAATATATTATACATAATAGCCCTCCAATTTTATTATACAATTAATGTTATCACAAACCTTTCCCATTGTGAATAATTTATATTGTAATAATACGATTCTATTTAACTTTGGTCAGTTATTTGATAAAATAGTATTTAGCAAAGGGGGGATTCTATGGATAAGAAATTAAAACGGTCAAGCACAAATAAAGTTATTGCTGGAGTCTGCGGAGGTGTAGGTGAATACTTCAATATTGATCCTGTAGTTGTACGTATAGTTTGGATTTTATTATCCTTTATGCCAGGGGCTCCAGGACTTTTAGCATATTTAATTTGTGCATTAATAATTCCTGAAGATGATGGATTTATATATCAGGATGAAAATAATGGTTCTAGGACCAATACTAGTAATACACCACTTTTTATAGGCCTCGCATTTATAATTGTAGGTGGATTTATGCTATCAAAGATCATTTGGCCTCAATTTGCCTTTAAATTTATGAACTTTAGTAAGTATTGGCCAATACTACTTATAATATTCGGTATTTATATTATTATTAATCAAAGCAAAAAAAGATAAGATTTGGCTATTGGTATGTATCTTTTCTTTCTATTTGGAAATAATATGAATTAAACTATATAGGAGGAAAGTACAATGAGAATACCTAATCATATAGGAATTATTCCAGATGGTAACAGGAGATGGGCTATAGAAAATGGATTGACTAAGGAAAAAGGCTATAAAGAAGGCTTAGATCCTGGACTTAAACTATTTAAATTATGCGAAAAAGAAGGTATTAAAGAAATAACCTATTATGGATTTACCGTAGACAATACAAAACGACCTAAAATTCAAAGATTAGCATTTACTAAGGCTTGCGTAGATGCAGTCAAAATGCTATCAAAAGAAAATGCTTCCCTATTAGTTGTAGGCAATACAGAATCAGATGTATTTCCTAAAAGTTTGATACCATTTACTTTAAAAAGGCAAGTATTTGGTAATGGCGGAATCAAAGTTAATTTTCTAGTTAACTATGGGTGGCAATGGGATTTAAAAGATTATTTTTCTATGGATGAAAAAAATTCTAATATAACCGATTTAATAAAATCAAGAGATATATCAAGGGTAGATCTTATAATTCGCTGGGGAGGTAGAAGAAGACTAAGTGGATTTCCTCCAATTCAATCGGTTTATTCAGATTTTTATGTAATCGATGATTATTGGCCAGATTTTACATCAGAGCATTTCTATGATGCGCTAAAATGGTATGATAAACAAGATATAACTTTAGGAGGTTAACCCTCCTTTTTTTGTTGCCTAAACTTAAATAAAATGCTAAAATTAATACACAAAAAGGTGAGGAGGGTTAAAATGAAAAATTATAGCGTATTTGATATATTAGGGCCTGCCATGATAGGTCCATCAAGCTCTCATACAGCAGGTGCAGCAAGACTTGGTAAAACTGCAAGAGAGATCGCAGGAGGATCTTTTTATAAAGTCACCTTCTACCTTCATGGTTCCTTCGCTAAGACATATAAAGGTCATGGTACTGACAAAGCCTTAGTGGCAGGTGTCCTCGGTATGGGACCTTCAGATGAAAGAATAAAAGACTCCTTGAATATTGCCAAGGAAAAGGGAATTGATGCCCAGTTTATTGAATCTGATTTAGGGTATGAACATCCAAATACAGTTAAGATTGTATTTCATTATAAAGATAAGGATGATTATTATATAATAGGTTCTTCCATTGGCGGAGGTAGTATACTTATTACCAATATAAATGGAAGTAAAGTTAATTTTTCTGGAGATTATCCAACTATTTTAATAAAGTATAAGGACCAAAAAGGTTCTATAAGTAGGATAAGTTCAATTCTTTCATATGAAGATATCAATATAGCAAATATGAAAGTCACTAGAGAAGGTAAAATTGCAACTATGGTAATGGAAATAGATGGCCCTATAAAAAGTGGGATAGTAGATATCATATCATCCTTAGATGAAGTCATTTATGTTACAGGAATTAATTCTATTGGGAGGTAATAATTAATGTTTAATAAAGGTACCGAGCTATTAAAACTATGTAAAGAACAAAATAAAAAAATACCTGAAATAGTAATAGAAAAAGAAATGGATGATGGCAATATATCCTATAATGAACTTATGGATAAGATGAAGTCTGTTTTAGATACCATGACAAAATCGGCTAATACCGCTTTAAATAAAGAAGTTATCTCAGTAAGTAAACTTAGCGGTGGAGATGCCAAAAAGATGGAAGATTATAAGAATAAAGGTAATACCATTAGTGGTGAATTGATTAACTCTGCTATGGCAAAGGCCTTATCTACATCGGAAGTCAATGCTTCCATGGGTAGGATTATAGCTGCACCTACTGCTGGAGCCTCAGGGATACTACCCAGCGCAATAATTACAGTTAAGGATAAATTCAACTTGTCTGAAAAGGATATGATCTACGGGCTATTTACAGCCGCAGGAATAGGTGAAATTATAGCAAAAAATGCAACCATATCAGGAGCCGAAGGAGGCTGTCAAGCCGAATGTGGAGCTGCAAGCAGTATGGCAGCTGCAGCTATTGTAGAAATGGTAGGGGGAGATGCAGAAACTTCTTTAAATGCTGCTTCTTTTGCTATGATAAATATCATGGGCCTAATATGTGATCCTGTAGCTGGTTTAGTTGAATTCCCTTGTGCTCTACGCAATGCTTCTGGAGTAACAAATGCTTTAATATCAGCTGATTTAGCCATGGCAGGAATTAAATCTTTAGTGCCATTTGATGAGGTTATAGATGCTATGTATAAAGTAGGCAAAGCTATGCCAGAACATTTAAAAGAAACGGCTTTAGGTGGTGTAGCTGCTACCCCAACAGGGGAGAAGTTGAAAAGGAAGGTCCTACGATAAAAGCCTATAATAAGGGCTTTTTAAAAACTATGAAGTAAACATTAAAAAAATAAGGAAAAGTCTGCTGTTTTGGTTATATGATCATTCTAATTATACCAAAACAGCAGATTTCGTTTATCTTATACTAATATATTTCCATTTGTTTGTTTTAAACCTTAGCTTTATAAGAGCCCATCTTACAAATTGGTCACAAAACATTGCATACCAAGCCCCTATTAAGCCTAATCCTAAAACCCTAATGAATAAATGAGCTAATGCTACCCTGACTATTAATACGCTAAAAAATATTGCTACTAATGTCCATACAGTATCACCTGCTCCTCTTAATCCACCTGCAATAATCAATTGAGAGGATTGGAAAGGTTGAACAAAAGCCATTACTTTTAAAATTTGAGAAGCTTCTTTTATTACTTCGGGATTTTTAGTATATAGACTAGCTATAAAGGACCCAAAGAAAAAGAATATTACCCCTACAGCAGCAGCAATAATAGCCCCAATTTTACCACTTGTTTTTATATACTCCTCGGCCCTATCAGGGTCTTCTTCTCCTAAACTCCTTCCTGTCAATGAAGAGGCTGCTATACCAAAAGCCTGACCAGGTGTAAAAGAAAGGCTTAATATATTCAAGCAAATCTGATGGGTAGCAAAAGCAACTGTACCCAAAGATGAAACAATGCGGACAAATATCAAAACCCCAACTCTAAAGGCAATCTGCTCTAAAGAAGCAGGCACGCCAATCTTTATTAAATTATACATAATATCTTTGTCAAACTTAAATCTATTTTTAAAATTTATTTGTATAATAGTATTCTTTTTAAATATAAGCCTAAAAAGCATTAAAGTTGCTACCATTTGAGAAAAAGATGTAGATATAGCTGCACCAGTAACCCCTAGTCTAGGAAATCCAACTAATCCATATATAAGTACTGCATTCCCAACTACATTTAAAAGATTTACTTTTAAATTTATATTCATAGGGGTTTTAGTATCTCCTGAACCTCTTAGAACTGCATAAATAGAAAAGTTAAAGGCCTGAAATATAAGACCAATAATTACAACTTTGAAATAGTTTCTACCAAACATTAAAGTATCCTGATGTGCACCTAAAAATTTCATTATCTCATCTGTAAAGGATAAACCTAAAATAAGCGTTGGCAATACTAAAAGTACTTGGGTCAATAAAATTACATGCCTTACTACACTTTCTATCTTGTCCTCCTTTTTTGCCCCTACATATCTAGCAGCCATAGCTGTTGCGCCTACATTTAAAGACTGAACTAAAGACAAAGCTAAAAATACAACCTGATTAGTAACCCCTACAGCTGCAATAGATGCAGCAGCTTCTCCCGGATCAGCAATCCTTCCTAGCATCATCATATCAACCATACCAAATAAATTACCTAAGAACACTTCTATTAGGACTGGACCTGTTGTTTTTAATACAGTATTTCTTATTGCCTTTTTTTCATCAATACAGACCTCACCCATAAATATTACCACCTCTTGAAATCAATTTCGATACCCTAAATATTATAGCATAAATTTAACATAAATCAAATTACTCTTCTATGGAAATATTAACCTCTACAACCAAAGGTTAATATTTGGGACAATAATAAAAAGCTATAAACTACCAAATTCAATAGCTTATAGCTTTTTAGAAATATTTTATTTTTAATCTTTTATTTGTTATATTTTTCTTTTATATATTTATCAATAGCAGCTGCTGCTTCTTTTCCTGCACCCATAGCAAGAATAACTGTTGCTGCACCAGTTACTGCGTCGCCACCGGCAAATACGCCTTCTCTTGGTGTTTGTCCATGTTCATCAGCTACTACACATTTACGATTATTGATTTCAAGTCCTTTTGTAGTTGATGGAATAAGTGGGTTTGGTGATGTTCCAAGTGCCATAATAACTGTATCTACATCAAATTCAAGCTCTGAGCCTTTAATAGGTACAGGTCTCCTTCTTCCTGATGCATCTGGTTCTCCTAATTCCATTCTTTGACACTTAATACCTTTTACCCATCCATCTTCATTTCCAATTACTTCTATAGGGCTAGTAAGAAATTCGAATTTTACGCCCTCTTCTTTAGCATGATGTACTTCTTCTATCCTAGCTGGAAGTTCTTCTTCTGTCCTTCTATATACTATCCATACTTCTGCACCTAATCTTAAAGCAGTTCTGGCAGCGTCCATTGCAACGTTTCCGCCTCCAACAACTGCAACCTTTTTACCAACCTTAATAGGTGTATCATAATCCTCTCTAAATGCTTTCATAAGATTGTTACGAGTTAAGAATTCGTTTGCAGAAAATACTCCATTTAAATTTTCTCCAGGTATTCCCATAAACTTAGGAAGTCCTGCTCCAGAACCTATAAATACTGCATTAAAGCCTTCTTTATCCATAAGTTCATCAATAGTTACAGTTCTACCTATAATTACATTGTTTTCTATTTTTACGCCAAGTTTCTTTAGGTTTGCTATCTCATGCTTAACAACGGTTTCTTTAGGAAGCCTAAACTCAGGAATACCATATACTAAAACTCCACCTGATTCATGAAGCGCTTCAAATATTGTTACATCATAGCCTTCCTTAGCTAAATCTCCAGCACAAGTAATCCCAGCTGGTCCTGAACCTATAACTGCTATCTTATATCCATTGCTTTCTTTTGCTTTTCCTACTTCAATATTGTTTTCTCTAGCCCAGTCTGCAGCAAATCTTTCAAGTTTCCCTATAGCTACAGCATCGCCTTTATTTCCTAAAACGCATTTCATTTCACATTGTCCCTCTTGAGGACAAACCCTTCCACAAACTGCTGGAAGTGCACTATATTCTGCAAGAACACGAGCTGCTTCTGCAAATTCACCTTCGACTATATGATGAATAAATCTAGGTATATCTATATCAACAGGACAGTTCCCCCTACAAGAAGGCTTTTTACAATTTAGGCATCTTTTAGCTTCTGCCACTGCTTCTTCTTCAGTATATCCAAGGCAAACTTCATCAAAGTTTGTTGCCCTAACCTTAGGATCCTGTTCAGAAATTGGTACTCTTGTAAATCTATCCATTACTTAGCACCCCCCTGTTGTTGGCATTTACAAACATGTTTTTCATCTGATGCCTTTTCTTCTGGTTTATATTGTGTTTGCCTTTTTAAAGCTTCATCAAAATCTACAAGATGACCGTCAAATTCTGGACCATCTACGCATGCAAACTTTGTTTCATTTCCTACTGTTACCCTACAAGCACCACACATACCAGTACCATCTACCATAATAGGGTTAAGGCTAACAATAGTTCTTATTCCAAGTTTTTTTGTTAAAAGGCATACAAATTTCATCATTATCATTGGCCCTATGGATATAATCAAATCATAATGTTTCCCTTGATTTACTACAAGATCCTCTATAAGGCCTGTTACCATGCCGTTAAATCCATAACTTCCATCATCAGTTGCAATATATAATTTTCCAGCTACACTTTCTATCTTGTCTTTAAGAATTATTAAATCCTTAGTCTTTGCTCCCACTATTACATCTACATCAATACCGTGTTCGCGAAACCATCTAACCTGAGGATATACAGGAGCTGCTCCAACACCACCTGCTACAAATAAAACCTTTTTCTTTTTCACTTCTTCAATATCTTCTTCCACATATTCAGAAGGCTTTCCTAAAGGCCCAACAACATCTTTAAAATAATCTCCTTCATTGTATGACGCCATTTTTTTTGTTGAGCAACCCATAGCTTGTACTACAATACTAACTGTTCCTTTTTCCTTATCATAATCACAAATAGTCAAAGGAATTCTTTCGCCTTCTTCGTCAGCTATTATAATTATAAACTGACCTGGTTGAGCTGAGTTTGCTACCCTTGGAGCCAAAATATCCATTTCAAAGATATTAGGGGCAAGGTCATTTTTTTTAACAATCTTATACAATTAAAACTCCTCCCTCACTAAATATTGTCATTTTAATTATACAGCATTTACTGTTATTATAAAAGAATAGTTATTTATATGACTAATAACGTCAATATTAATATAATAATGCTGATAAAATGTATAATGATTAAATTCCTGTGTAATAAAATGATAAAATCTGCAGTTATTGTATACATTATAGTCCTTGTTTTATTCATAAGTCCAATACTTTAACTAATATTGATATCTTTATAACTAAAAAAAAAGTATAAACTGTCATATAATTAACAATAGCCCTACACAATTAATATACCACAAAGGTTTTTTTAATTCAATATATTAAAATAACAGTTGTTTTTACTTGAAAATAATCTTGCCATCTACTGGATTATCAATAATTGCTAAAGATTCTACTTTGACTCCCATTTCCCTAAGAAGTTTACCACCTTCTTGAAAGCCTTTTTCAATTACAATACCTACGCCTATTAAATTACATTTGCCTTGATTTAATATATCTATTAATCCTTCCATGGCCTTTCCTCTAGCTAAGAAATCATCGATTAATAAAATATTTTCACCCCTATTTAAAAATTGTTTTGACACTCTTATATTGTAATTTTTGTCCTTTGTATATGAATAAACGCTGGCTTCATAGACATCCCTATCCATGATTTTTGAATCAGTTTTTCTTGCAAATACTACAGGAACATTAAAATACTGAGCAGTAATAGATGCTATTGCTATTCCTGAAGTTTCTATAGTTAAGATTTTGTCAACTTTCTCCATTGAAAATCTTCTTTTAAACTCTTTCCCAATCTCATTTAATAATCCAATATCTATTTGATGGTTTAAAAAGCTATCGACTTTTAATATATTCCCATCCTCTAATGTTCCGTCCTTTAATATCCTTTGTTTCAAAAGTTCCATAAATATCCTCCTTAAAATAATAACCTTTATTAAAATTGTATTATACTAGAGATAAAAAAGCAATGAAAAACAAGTGGGGCAAAAAGAATATATGCTATAATGAAAATACAATAAAGTAACTATTTAAAAATTATAAGAAAGGAAGGTGTAAGCTTGTCTATATCACTTAAAAATGTAAATAAAATATATAAAATAGGAGATGTAGAGACTTATGCACTAAGAAATGTATCCCTCGAAATAAAAGAAGGAGAATTTTTGGTTATATTAGGGCCTAGTGGAAGTGATAAAAGTACGCTTTTAAATGTAATAAGTGGACTTGATACTCCTACATCAGGAGAAATTAGATTCAATGATGAGATAATAAGCAATTATAATTCTAAGGAATTAACTAAATTTAGAAGAGATAATTTAGGATTTATCTTTCAACAATATAATCTATTGCAAAATTTAAATGTTAGAGACAATGTAGAGATAGGTGCATGTGTAGGAAAAGCTCCATTTAATATTGATGAGATACTACAAAAAATAGGCATGGAAGCTGAAAAAAATAAGTATCCATATCAATTATCTGGAGGGCAACAACAAAGAGTATCTATAGCAAGAAGTGTTGCTAAAAATCCTGATATATTATTTTGTGATGAACCAACAGGGGCCTTGATGAAGTAACAGGCAAACAGGTATTGGATATACTACAAAAAATGAACGAGGAATTAAAAACTACTACGGTAGTTATAACCCATAATTCTAATATTGCCCTTATGGCAGATAGGGTAATAAAAATGAATTCAGGTAGAATTGAAGATATAGTAAAAAATCAATTTAAGAAAAATGCATTCGAGATAAATTGGAGTTAAAAATATGCTTTTAAAAAATACACTAAAAACATTTAAAAAAAAGATAGTTCAATTATCTGCCATTGGGATTATTATTTTTCTAAGTTCATTTATATTCACTACAATGTTTTATGCTATAAGTTCT
>DHBY01000017.1:0-36724 GCA_002398845.1 Firmicutes bacterium UBA4916
TAGTTAAAAAATGAGGAGGATTAATATGCAAGCACTTGGATTAATTGAAACAAAAGGATTAGTTCCCGCCATTATAAGTGCAGATGCCATGGTAAAGGCTGCGAATGTCAATCTTTTGGAAAAAACATATGTAGGTGGCGGACTAGTTACAATTACTATAACTGGAGATGTGGGTGCAGTACAAGCAGCAGTAGAAGCAGGTAGTGCATTAGTTAAAGATATAAATGAAGCATCATTAATTTCACAAAATGTGATTCCACGTCCACATGAAGAATTAGAAGGCACAATGATATCTACTATTCCATTAATAGAAAAAGAAAATGCTAAGGAATCAGAAGTAGAAGAGAAAGCAGAAGAGAAAGCAGAAGAAAAAGTAGAAGAAGAAAAAGAGATAGAAAAAGTTGAAGTAGAGGAAGTTCAAGAAAAAAAGGCAGAAGAAACTGATATTAAAAAAGTAGAACTTAAAGAACCAAAAAATAAAAAAGATGTAGATAATATATTTGTCGGATATGGTATAGAGAAAACAATTGAAATTTTAGATAGTTTAAAGGTAGTAGAACTTAGAGATTTAGCTCGAAAATATGATGAATTTGGTATCAGGGGTAGGGATATTTCTAAGGCTGGAAAGAAATTATTGATAGATGAATTTAAAAAATGCTATAAAAACGATTAATATATAAAAGTTAATTTTATGGAAAGGACAATGAGGACGATATGATGGAAAACATTGATTATGATTTACGTTCCATACAAGAAGCAAGAGAACTTGCAAGAAAAGGGAAAGTTGCAGCAAATGAAATTGCTAATTATAATGAGGAACAAATCGATAAAATTTTAAAAAATATGGTGAAAGTAGCAGAAGAAAATAAAGTTTATTTAGCTAAAATGGCAGTAGAAGAAACAGGCTTTGGGAAAGTAGAAGATAAAACTTTTAAAAATCACATGGCATCCACAATGGTATATGATGCAATTAAGGATATGAAAACTATAGATGTAATAGATGAGGATATAGAAAATAAAATTATAAGCATTGCAGAGCCAATGGGTTTAGTAATGGGAATTGTACCTTCTACAAACCCAACATCCACAGCTATATTTAAATCAATGATTGCAATTAAATCTCGTAATGCTATTGTGTTTTCACCTCATCCAGCAGCATTAAAATGTACTACAGAATCCATAAGGCTTATGAATGATGCAGCAGTTGAAGCAGGTGCACCTATAAATATTATAAGTGGTATTACTACACCTTCTATGGAAGCTACAAATGAATTAATGGGACATAAGGATGTAGCAGTAATCATAGCAACAGGTGGGCCAGGTATGGTAAAGTCAGCTTATAGCTCAGGTAAACCAGCATTAGGTGTTGGGGCAGGAAATTCACCAGCTTATATTGAAAAAACTGCAAATGTAGAAAAAGCAGTTAAGGATATTGTTGCTAGTAAGACTTTTGACAATGGCACTATATGTGCATCAGAACAATCTGTAATTGTAGAAGAATGTAATAGGGATCAAGTAATAGCCGAATTTAAAAAACATAATTGCTATTTTATGACGGAAGATGAAACTAAAAAAGTTTGCCAATTACTCTTTAAAAATGGTCATGCTATGAATGCTAAATTTGTAGGTAGAACTCCACAGGTTATTGCAGATGCTGCAGGTATATCTATTCCAGGAGGAACTAAGATTTTAATAGGTGAACAAAAGGGAGTTGGCGATGGCTATCCACTATCTTTTGAAAAATTAACTACAGTACTTGCTTTCTATACAGTTAAAGATTGGCATGAAGCATGTGAATTAAGTTATAAGCTTCTTCAAAATGGATTAGGACATACTATGAATATTCATACAGAAGACAGGGATATGGTAATGAAGTTTTCTAAAAAACCAGCATCTCGTATTTTAGTTAATACTGGCGGTAGCCAAGGTGGTACTGGAGCTAGTACAGGTTTATTACCTTCCTTTACACTAGGCTGTGGAACATGGGGAGGAAGTTCTGTTTCTGAAAATGTAGGACCAATGCATTTAATAAATATTAAGAAAGTAGCTTATGGAATTAAGGATTGTAGTACTATAGCAGAAGAAGATAATTCAAGTTTAAATTGTACTACAAACTGTGGATGTAATTATGAAAGCCCAGCTTTCTATGCAGCAAGAAGTGCAGCTCCTAATGAATGCAATAATGAATGTAATAATAAATGTGATGACGATAAAGTTATGAAATTAATGTCAGAATTAATGGAAGCGATGAAGGGAGCCAATTAAAATGGGTAAATATGATGCTATTATAGAACTCTTTCTAGAATTTATTTCTAGTCAAAAGAAAGATGCAGATAAAATTCCAATCGGAGTTTCTAATCGTCATATTCACCTTTCACAAAAGGATTTAGATACTTTATTTGGTTCAGGATATTCTTTAACAAAATTAAAAGAATTATCCCAAGTTGGTCAATACGCTTGTAAAGAAACAGTAACTATTTGTGGACCAAAGGGTGCTATAGAAAAGGTTAGGGTTTTAGGTCCAGTTCGAAGTAAAACACAAGTAGAAATTTTAGCTGGAGACTCTTTTAGATTGGGACTTAAACCACAAGTTAGAATATCAGGAGATTTACAAGGGACTCTTGGGATTACAATAATTGGCCCAGAGGGTGCAGTTATGACCCATGAGGGAGTGATAGTTGCTCAAAGACATATTCATATGAACACAAAAGATGCAAAACTTTTTAAGGTTCATGATGGCCAAATAGTGTCTATAGAAGTAAATGGTTTACGTGGCGGAGTTTATAACAATGTAATTATAAGAGCAAATGATAATTCTACATTAGAATGTCATATTGATATAGAAGAAGCAAATGCCATGGGCATTGATGGCAAAGACAAAATTAAAATAATAAAATAGGAGGAAGAAAAAATGAAATACGATGCATTAGGAATGATAGAAACAAGAGGTTTAGTAGCTTCCATAGAAGCAGCTGATGCTATGGTAAAGGCAGCAAATGTATGCCTAATAGGTAAAGAATATATAGGTGCAGGCTTAGTAACAGTAATGGTAAGAGGCGATGTAGGAGCAGTAAAAGCAGCAACAGATGCAGGTGCAGCAGCAGCACAAAGAGTAGGCGAATTAGTCTCAGTTCATGTAATTCCACGTCCACATATGGAAGTTGAAACTATACTTCCTAAAATGGACAAGTAAAAAATAAGAACAAAGAATAAAGGAGGAAGAAAAAATGAAATATGATGCATTAGGAATGATAGAAACAAGAGGCTTAGTAGCTTCTATAGAAGCAGCTGACGCTATGGTAAAGGCAGCCAATGTATGCTTAGCGGGAAAAGAATACATAGGTGCAGGCCTAGTAACAGTAATGGTAAGAGGCGATGTAGGAGCAGTAAAAGCAGCAACAGATGCAGGTGCAGCAGCAGCACAAAGAGTAGGTGAATTAGTTTCAGTTCATGTAATTCCACGTCCACATATGGAAGTTGAAACTATACTTCCTAAAATGGAAAATAAGGATGTAGAACAATAAAACAATAGGGGTAGGAATACCTACCCCTATGAATTATCTTTTAAATCATAAGCATATTTTCTATAGTTTTGTGGAGTCATATTCATTTGATTGCTAAATACCCTACTAAAATAGGATGGGTCTGAAAAACCACATTCCATGGAGATCCTGTAAGCAGGGAAATCAGTTGCCTCTAACAGTTTACAGGCATGCTGAATCTTTAAAGTGTTGACATATTCTGAAAAGGAAATACCCATTTCTTTTTTAAAGACTTGACTAAAGTATTTAGGATTCATATAGACTACAGAGGCAACCATTTTTAAAGTCAATTTTTCTTTGAAATGATCTTTAATATATTTTATAGCCTTCTCCATAAAATACTGTTGACATTCACTAGGGCTAATACCTTCTTCACTGGATATTTCTTCAATGTGATTTTTGCATTCTGCCACTCTATCTAGCATTCTAAGAAATAGTTTTTTAAAGTCCCTAGGTTTCACAGGTTTTAAGAGATATTCAAAAACATTTAGACTGATGGATTTCTGTGCATAAGAAAAATCCGAATAAGCTGATAGAACAGCAACGCATGCATTTGGAAGAAATTTTCTAATTTCTTCAATAGCAGTTAAACCATCCATTTCTGGAATCATTATATCCATTATAATAATATCTGGTTTGTATTGCCTTGCAAGCCTAATAGCTTCGATCCCACTTTCACAGGTTAGGACGGTATCTTCCCTTTGAAGTTCTTCAAGCGCAATTGACTTTAGAAATTCCTGCTCAATTATTTCATCTTCCACAATTAAGACTATGCTCATCATTATCACCTCACGATCGGTTGTGTGGGAATGGTAATGGTAACGGTACTACCACTATAATCAGATTTGACAACCTCTAAGCCATATTGTTCGCCATAATATTTTTTTAAGCGTTTGTCCGTATTTCGAAATCCGAGGCCTGATTTATTATCAGCTTGTTTTATATGTAACAAAGCATCCTTTGGGAAACCATTTCCATTATCCATAATGGAAATAATAATTTCGCTACTGTATTTTTCTGCATAAATACTTACTTTGCCACCATCCCTTTTTGGGGCAATGCCATGTACTATAGAATTTTCCACAATAGGCTGTATAACCATATTTAAGATTTTATAAGATTTAATTTCATTTGGCACATCAATATTATATTCTAGACGATTTTTAAAGCGTGCCTTTTGGATATATAGATATTTTTCAATATTATTGATTTCTGCATCTATTGTATGAAGCTGATTATCCTGCTTCAAATTATAACGTAATAGATCAGATAAACAATAAATAAGCTCCTCTGTTGTGTGAGAATTCTCAAAATAAGCTATCCTTGCAATACAATTCAAGGTGTTAAATAAAAAGTGAGGATTAACTGCTAAGGACATATTTTTTGCCTCTAAATCTATGATTTTTTTTCTAGCATTTCTTTTTCAATGGATAATCTCTCTAAATCATTATGAGAATGATTAATGTTTTCATATAAGTCAAGTGAAATGTTTTTTGCAATCTCACAGCATAATTGTTCTTGTACTTTAATTTTATCTGAGTCTACAGTTGCTATAGAAGCAATGCATTTAGCGATAAGCTCTAAATTTGTGTTTCTTTTTTCAAAGGAATGAATATCAATCATCTGTTTTTTATATTCATTTTCCTTTAAGTACACTTGCATGCCAGCTATATAACCTAAGGTTTCTTCTTGTACTGTAATTGGGCAAAGGATATTCTCAAGGTTATATTTACAGGTAAATCGACCTTCGTAACCGTTTTTTAATTGACATATATAGTCATGGCATACCTTGTTTTTTCTTTCTTGGCATAAGTTAGTACAAAAATTGGGAGAGGGGATGAGTTCCAGTAAAATATCGCCATTTGTATCTAATAAAAACAAAGGAATATCTGATAGGGATAATATGCTACTATAATGATTATATAAATTTGGAGCTATTAATTTTTTAAGGGGATTATTAGATTTACCCATGTTTACAATGCACCTTTTCTAAATCTTTAATATTTTACATTTATCAACATAATTTGACATAAAACGATTCTTCTTTTATTATAGTATAAAATTAAATTTTTAACAAGCACAGATCTATTTTTGACATAGAGCTTATAAATTTAGGGCATCCCCTAAAAAGTTTAATATTAGGGGCGTGCCCATATTCTATTATCCAAATAATTAGGAAATTTTTTGATAAATACCTATTAAATCTTCTTTAGAAGGTTTTCTAGGATTAGTAGGAGTACATCTATCCAATAAAGCTGTTTCAGCCATTTGTTCCATAGTAGTCTTAAATTTATCCTGTTCAATTTTAAGAGAACTTACACTTTTTTCAACTCCTAGATTTCTTTCAAGCTTTTCTATAGCTCCTATAAGATTTACAACTCCTTCACGATATGTACGGGCTTGAAGTTGTAAAAGTCTTGCCAATTTTGCATACCTTTTAGCGGCATAAGTATTTGCACTTCCCAAAAGTTCTGCATTATATTCTATTACTGGATTTAATAAGATTGCATTGGCACGTCCATGAGGAATATGAAAAGCCCCACCCATAGCATGAGCTAAACTGTGATTTATTCCAAGGCCAGTGTTTGTAAAAGCTATTCCTGCCAAACAAGAAGCATTTTGCACATGATCACGTGCATCAGAATTTTTAGCATCTTGATAAAGGCTTTCAAGGTTTTCAAAGATTAATTTAATTGTCTTTTCACAAAGGGCATCTGTAAAATCTGTTGCTTTTATAGAAACATAGGATTCAATAGCATGAACTAAGGCATCGATACCAGTATCTGCTATAACACGTTGTGGAACATTTTGTATACATGTAGAGTCCAATATGGCCATATCTGGTGCTACAAAATCATCTACAATGCATACCTTTTCCCCCTTCGAAGTTATAACTGTGAAGTTTGTTACTTCTGAGCCAGTACCGCTTGTAGATGGAATTGCAATAAATAAAGGTTTCTTCATTCCTTTATTTTTTGTATTTCCCATATGCCATGAAAAATACATAATCCCCTTAGCAGTATCTATGGTGGAACCTCCACCAATTGCAACTAAAACATCAGCACCACTTTCTTCATATAATTTCATTCCTTCTGCAATTACTTCAATTCCTGGATCAGGGCGTACTCCAGTAAAAACAGTTGAACTTATTCCAGCTTTATTTAGATGTTCTATTGTTTTTTGAAGGTATCCTAACTTTTCCATAATGGAATCGGAAACAATAAATGCCCGCGAACCAGTGATATTTTCTAAAACCTGTATAGAACCCATATTGAAATAAATATCAGGTTTTAGTTTAAACGTACACTCCATAATTTACCCTCCAATCCTATAAATACTCTATACAAAAATGATATCATATAAAAGAATGGGCTTATTGTAAATTCATTATTTAGTTTTAGTATTAATGTACTAGAAGAAAAAAGATATTGTACAATATCTTTTTTCTTGTACAATATCTTTCTTTTCAATATAATTGAATTATTGACTATAATTTAAGGGTATAATTATAAATGGTATATGATATTATTTGTCAGTAATTGATTATTGATTATATTATTGTTATAATGTATTTCAGATTATAGATTGGAATAATGTGTGGTGAATTATTTATGAAAATAGAAGATTTAATACAGACAAAGCTTCGCCATATCTATAATGACGATAGCATAGTATTTGACAAAACCCATTTTGCTGGTGGGCTTACTAATTATAATTACATTATGAATATAAAGGGAACAGAATATGTTATTAGACAGCCAGGGGATATGACACATCTGATGATTGATCGTAAAATCGAAAAGGCTAATAATTTAATTGCTTCAGAGATTGGTTTAAACTCTAAATGTGTTTATTTTGATGAAGATACTGGTATTAAAATTAGTATATATATTAAAAATAGCAAAAATATAGGTCAAATTGGCCCTTGTTGTATTTCAAATCTAAAGATTGTATCAAACCTTATGAAAAGAATTCATTTTAGTCAAAGCCATTTTTCTAATTTTTTTAATTGGCAGGAGGAATTAAATAAATATGAACAAATAGTTTTAAGACTTAATGGTGCTTTTTTCTTTGATTATGCTAGATTTAAAAAACTACTATTAGATTTTATGGAAGAAAACATTAAGGATACAATTTCCGTTCCATGTCACAATGATACAGTACCTGAAAATTTTGTTGTAGATAATAATGGAAAGGGCTATCTTATAGATTGGGAATATTCTGGGATGAATGATCCTGCTTGGGATTTAGCTGCATATATAATAGAGTCTAGATTGACTGAAGATGCAATTGAATATCTTTTAGTAGACTACTATGGAAAGATACCAGATGCTTCAGAAATACTAAAAATAAAATCTTATATGATGGCACAGGATTTGCTTTGGACGGTTTGGGCTATGATTAGACATTATAATGGAGATGATTTTTTAGATTACTGCATTCTTAGATACGAACGCTTTAAAAGAGATATTCGTATGCTAACAAATTCACTAGATTATCCTATGGCTGATATGGTAAAAGAATAGGATAGAAAGTTTTCTGCCTAAAATCTACTAGGGACAGTTGGAGTGGCCCATAAGAAAATTAGCAAAAATTTTAGGATTAAATAAAAATTTAGCACATAGAATAAAGTAGGGTAAAAAGTAAATTAGTTTAATTTAATAGGGTGGGGAAATGAGAAAAAAACCTAAAATTTATGTAATAAAACTGGATAGAAAAAAGCTATTATTACTTGGCCTTACTATATTGTTGATAATAACTATAACTTTCTTAAAAGGTTTTAGGGTATCTAAAATATTTAACTATAAAAATAAAGAAGCCATTGTAATAGATCCAGGTCATGGCGGTATAGATGGGGGTACTAGTGATAAAACAGGGCTACTTGAGAAAGATATAAATCTAGATGTAAGCCTAAAGCTAAAAAAGGAACTGTTAGTAGAAGGCTATGGTGTAATTATGACAAGGGAAAAGGATGAGTCCTTAGAAAACCTTAGCAGTATTAATGCATCTAGGTATAGAAGGGATTTAAATGTAAGGAAAACCATAATTAATGAAAATGAACCCTTAGCATTTGCCAGTATACATGTTAATTCTAGTAAAAAAAGTGGAGCTAGGGGCATTAAAATATATTATTTTCCAACCTCTACAGAAGGAAAAAGATTAGCTGAAAGCATTGCTAAATCGGTAGATATTAATTTATATGGGAAGTTTTTAAAGGATGATAATTTAAGAGCTGAGGTTTTGCCTGAGGACTATTTTATATTAAGAGAAACAAAATATCCAGGAGCCTTAGTAGAAATAGGATTTATAACAAATCCAGAAGAAAACAAACTTTTACAAGATGAAGGATATAAAGAGAAAGTTGCCTTTGCTATAAAAAAAGGGATAGTTGAGTATTTAAAGGGAAGCCAGTAAGTCAAAGGCTTCCCTCTAACTCACTTTATTTATAAATTAAATTCTCGAGCTATTCCAAACATGGCTTTTTCTCTATCCTTAGTATTTATAGTATAGGAGATTCTAATTTCAGAAGTAGTAACCTGTTTAAATTCGATATCATTATCTGCAAAAAATTTAAATAGCTTTGCTGCTACTCCTGATTGAGTTTTCATACCTAGTCCCACTACTGAAACTTTGGTTATATCCTCTTGGATATCTACCTTTATTCCTTTCATAGTAATTTTTAGCTCATTAATCAGTTCCATAATAAGGAGTTTGCTACTTTTTGGTGCGGTAAATGAAATATTTACATAGCCATGAACAGGAGCAGTTTGGCTAATCATATCGATATTTATATCCATTTCTGACAGTTTATTAAATATATCATATATATCCTTTGTATTGTATAAAACATTATTAATCGTAACCATTAAATCTTCATCACTTGCAGTAAGACCTGTTATTACTTTGGTTTCCATGGATTCATCAAACTCTTTTATATAGGTTCCTAAACAATCACCATTATTTAAAGCTATATAAATAGGTACATTGTATTTACTCCCCATTTCTACAGCCCTTGTCTCTATTACTTTTGCACCTAAACTAGCCATCTCTAGCATTTCCTCATAGCTAATATAATCCAATTTCTTTGCATTAGGATAGACTCTAGGATCTGCTCCATAAATACCACAAACATCCGTATATATTTCACAAGGACAATTTAATTTTGCAGCTAAAGCTACTGCTGTAGTATCAGAACCACCTCTTCCCAAAGTGGTTATATCCCCATTTTCATCTATTCCTTGAAAACCTGCTATTATTACTATTTTTCCATCATTTAAGTATTTTTTCACTTTTTTAATATCTATATCTAGTATTGGTGCTTTAGTATGTTTATCTCCTGTTTTTATACCTGCTTGGAATCCAGTTAAGGCTATGGAATCATAGCCCATTTCTTTCAATGTCATAGCCAAAAGAGAAGATGTTATCTGTTCTCCTGTGGCTAAAAGCATATCCAATTCTCTTGTACTTGGGTTATCAGAAATCTTCTTTGCCATATTGACCAAATTATCTGTAGTTTTCCCCATAGCGGAGACTACAGCTGCTATTTGAAAACCAGCATTTTTTCTCTTTGCTAGAAGTTTTGCTACAGATTTAATTTTATCAATGGTTTCTACAGATGTCCCTCCATATTTTTGTACTATTATGGACAATTAAATCACTCCCCTAAGCTTAAAATAAAAATAAAAAACAGTCACAAGTAAAAGAACTCATGACTGTTTTATTCATATAGACAATTTTAAAACAGTATATTAAATCTCTTACCCTATGTAATATAGCGCTCTATTAAAGGATTGGGCAATCAGCTAATTGCAGTGATGTACCTATTCGATACATCCCCAACAAATAGTTTTAGGGAAAACTATTTGTTTCGGCAGCCACACCTTTTTTATAAACCTAAGACTCCCCAAGTCCAATTTATAATACTCATTGTAACTGCAACCTCTATACTACAGCTAGACATATATAATTGTTTTTTAAAAGTATAGCACTATAGAAATCCATTGTCAAGAGGGCAGAGCTTCTAATTACCAGAAATTGGTGGAATATTAACTTTTATATTGGTTAATATAATAGCGAAGGGTACGTAACGGTTGAGCCCAGACTTATATATGCTTCTTATTTGAGGCGTATATAGGTCGGCCAAAGATTGCATAAAGGTCATAAGGCTTTTATGCAGTCGGAGGAAGATACTATATGGTAGGGAAAAGCTCTATTCTAGTTGAATCCAGATATCTAGATCATAATAGGGTTCCAACTTATTCTATAGTGTTGAGCGAAGATCATCTAGGGTGCTGTATTGGTTATATTAAACCAAAAGGTTTCATATAGCTGAGTAAGTATCTTATATGGTTGACCAACCCATCATTATGGGTAATGAATTGCTTGATTATTGTATAATCAGGTAATAAGTTATTCATAATGGTGCAAGGCAGATCGTTACGTGCTCTTTATTTTTATTTAATTATGGGATAATAGGGATAGTGCTTATCCCTATTGTTCTAATAATCGATTTTGTTTATTTATATCTGAATATTTTATTTGTTTTATAATAGTGTCTTGATTAACATTATTGGTACCTAGCTTATCTTCCAATATTTTTTCAAAGGGGATTGGTTTATATAGATTATGTTCAACTGCCACATTGTAATATTTACTCTGATCATATTTTGAAGATAGTAGTTTCCTATGAAGATGCCCATGAATATTAAAGGCTTGCTTTGGGATGTATTTAAGAGGTTTATGGGTTAATATAAATTGATGATTGTATACAGAAAATTCGATTTTACGGTATACTTTAATATCTTTTGTTTCCAACAGTTTCTTATATCTATATTTATAATCATGATTGCCTTTTATAAGTATCTTATCTCCGTTTAAATTGTTTATAAGATATTTTGAAAAAATTTCATTACCTGCATAAAAGTCTCCTACTATAATTACCAAATCTTTTTTACTTACTTCCCCATTCCAGTTGTCCATTAGTTTTATTTGCATTTCCTTTACGTTTTTAAAGGGTCTATTAGAAAATTCTATTACAAATCTTTGCCCAAAGTGGGTGTCGGAAATCAAGTAAACTTCTGCCATTTTCACTGTATCCTCCTTAAGTTTTCATATATAACTTATTTGTTTGCAGATAAAAGAAAAATATTCGTATATTAGAGGAGGTAAAGATATGCCATTAGACCATATTTAGGCTTATCAGCCTATCCTTTAGTTCCCAATTCCCAGTAGGTGGAAACAGGACCATAATGTGCCCATTGAAATGCTATTTAACCAGTGCTAAACTAAGAAAAAAACCAATATTCAGAAATATGAAATACTAGAAGGGGGCAAATCCGTGAAAAGAAAATTAGCAATAATCGTAAGTTTAATTCTTGCTTTAGCCATGTTAGTATCTGGATGTGGTGGAGGTAAAAAAAGTGGCGATACTGCCAAAAAGATATTGAGAACCAATAACTCTAGTGAGCCAGGTTCTTTAGATCCAGCCTTAGCTCAGGGTACCCATGAATCTTGGATATTGGACCATATATTTGAGGGTCTAATGAAAAGAGACGAAAATGGTAAAATCGTACCGGGTATGGCAAAAGAATATAAATTAGCAGATGACAATGTAACTTATACTTTTAAACTTAGAGATGATATTAAATGGTCTAATGGAGACCCTGTAACAGCAGAAGATTTTGAATATTCATGGAAACGTGCACTAGATCCAGAAATGGCTTCAACTTATGCATATCAATTTTTCTATATTAAAAATGGCGAAGCATATAACTCAGGCAAAGCTTCTCGTGATGATGTAGCCGTTAAAGCATTAGACGATAAGACTTTAGAAGTAGTACTTGAACAACCAGCACCATATTTCTTAGAATTAACAGCATTCTATTCCTTATTCCCAGTAAACCAAAAAGTAGTAGAAGCTAATCCTGATTGGGCAAAAGACCCATCAACTTATGTATCAAATGGACCTTTCCAATTGAAGACATGGGAACACAAAGCAAAAATTATTGTTGAAAAGAATCCAAACTATTATGATGCTAGTAAGATTAAGCTAGATGGAATTGAATTTTCTATATTAGAAGATGAAAACACTGCTTGGCAAAAATACCAAGGTGGAGAATATGACTTCCTTTCACCACTTCCACAAGCAGTAGTAGCCCAATTAAATGCTGAGAAAAACAAAGAATTAGTAATTGGGTCAGATTTATCAACTTATTACTATAACTTCAATACAAAGGTTAAGCCTTTTAACAATGTAAAGGTAAGACAAGCACTATCCATGGCAATAGATCGTAAAACAATAGTTGATAAAATAGCTCAAGGTGGACAAAAACCAGCTGAAGGTGTTGTATGTTTCGATATTCCAGATGAAAATGGCAAGGATTTCCGTGATGTATCTGGTAATTTAATCAAAGAGGACTTGGTAGGGGCTAAAAAATTATTAGAAGAAGGATTAAAAGAAGAAGGTATGACTATTGCTGATATGAATAAGTTTAGCATACTATACAATACTTCCGAAGGACACAAGAAAATTGCTCAAGCAATTCAAGAAATGTGGAGGAACAATTTAGGCATTGAAGTTCAACTTGAAAACGTAGAATTTCAAGTAAAACTAGACCGTGAAAAGGCAGGAGATTACTTCGTCTCTCGTGCAGGCTGGGTAGGAGACTATGTTGATCCAATGACATTTATGGACCTATTTGTAACAGATGGACCTTATAATGACTCAGGATTTAGCAATGCGGAATATGATAAATTAATAGAAACTGCAAAGAGCACAGCAGACCAAAAAGTTCGTTTTGAATCAATGCGTGCAGCAGAAAAAATATTAATGGAAAATATGCCAATTGCACCAATATACCACTACACAAAACCATATGCTCAAAAACCTTATGTAACTGGTGTAAGCAAAGTAGTTAATAGAGACCCATCATTCATCTATGCTGATATTAACAAATAATTGATATTACAAATGTCATCCTAAGACGGGCAATATAAGATAGTATATCATTTAAATTGGAAGATCGGGATGGTTAGACCAGTAGTCTCGATTTTCTTTTCTGCTAAGGCTAATGTAAAAATTTTCGTAGAAGAAATTTAGAGAAAAGGAGGGTAATCAATGGCAAAATATATCATAAAGAGAGTGGCAATATCCTTAGTTACAATATGGGCCATTATTACCATAACATTTATATTGATGCACTCAGTACCAGGGAACCCATTTAGATCTGAAAGTAAAATGCCCCCTGGTGTATATGAAAACTTACTAAAGAAATACGGGCTAGATAAACCATTACCTGAACAATATACTATATATTTAAAAAGACTTCTTAAAGGTGATTTTGGTGAATCCATGAAATCTAGAGTAGAAACAGTAAACGATATGATCAATAGGGGATTTCCAGTGTCGGCTTATTTAGGACTTCAGGCTTTAATCATAGCTCTTTGCTTTGGACCAGCCTTAGGGGTAATAGCTGCACTAAACCAAAATAAATGGCCTGATTATCTATCTATGGTAATCGCCATACTGGGTATTTCAGTTCCCAGCTTTATAATGGGTACAATATTTATTCAATTTCTAGCAAGGAATATATCTTGGTTACCAATAGCAGGATGGGGAACTTTTGCCCATACAATACTACCAAGTTTGGCCTTGGCTATGATGCCCCTTGCATATATTGCAAGACTAATGCGTTCTAGCATGTTAGAAATATTAGGTCAAGATTATATAAAAACTGCTAAATCAAAAGGTATATCAAAATCAGCAGTAGTTTTGAAACACGCTGTACGTAATGCTATCCTTCCAATTGTATCTGTACTAGGTACATTGGTATCTAATTTATTGGTAGGTAGTTTTGTAGTAGAAAAAATATTTGGTATACCAGGCCTTGGTATGTCCTTTGTATCATCTATTAGCAATAGAGATTATACCCTTATTATGGGAACAACTATTTTTTATGCAATTATATTGATTGTAATGTTATTGCTTGTGGATATAGCTTATGTATTTGTTGATCCACGTATTAAACTTACTAAGGAGGGACGATGATGAAGGAGGAAATGAGCTATTCTGAGGACTTATTCATGCCTGTATCCAAAGAAGAAAAAAATGCAGAGAGAATTCATCGTCCAAGTATAAAGTACTGGGCTGATGTTTGGCGTAGATTAAAGATGAATAAATTAGCCATGTCTGGCTTAATTATAATCCTTTTGTTTATCATAATGGCTATTGTAGGAACTAAAATAAATGGATTTAAATATTATGAGCAGGATTTAAATGTAATCAATCAAAAACCAAATTTGGTTCATTGGTTTGGAACTGATGAATTAGGTAGAGACTTATTTACTAGGACTTGGTTTGGAGCAAGATATTCAATATTAATTGGGTTCATGGCAGCTTTTTTAGATTTCCTTATAGGGGTTATATATGGTGGAGTAGCAGGAATGGCCAACCGACGAGTAGATAGTTTGATGATGCGTATAGCAGAAATAATCTATAGTATACCTTATCTATTAGTAGTTATTTTATTATCCGTTGTATTTGGACAAGGGGATAGCTTGTTTGTAATGATTTTAGCCATGAGTTTAACAGGATGGGTACCTATGGCCATATTAGTTCGTGGACAAGTTCTCCAATTAAAGGAATCCGAATATGCTATGGCCTCTGAATCCTTAGGTGCAACTAAAAAGTGGATACTAAAAAAACATATTATCCCTAATACATTAGGTCCTATATTAGTTAATATAACCCTTGCAGTACCTACGGCAATATTTGCAGAAGCAACTTTAAGCTTTCTAGGTCTTGGTTTACAACCACCAAAATCAAGCCTTGGAACATTAGCCAATGATGGATTAGCAGGCCTTGCAGTGGGAAACGGATATCAGATATTAATTCCTGCAGTCTTTATATCTCTTATTATGTTCTCTTTCAACGTATTAGGAGATGGACTCAGAGATGCATTAGACCCAAGACTACGTAAATAGGAAGAAGGTGGAAACATGGAAAATATATTAGAAATCAAAGATTTGAAGATATCCTTTAAAACATTTTTTGGAGAAGTAGAGGCAGTCCGTGGCATTAATTTTGATGTTGGGAAAAAGGAGACTGTAGCCATAGTAGGAGAATCAGGATGTGGAAAATCCGTAACTGCAAATTCTATTATGCAATTACTTCCAATGCCACCGGCTTTCTTTAAAGGTGGGGAAATACTATTTAATGGAGAAAATCTTTTAAATAAAACTGAAAAGGAAATGCAAAAAATTCGTGGCAATAAAATCTCCATGGTATTCCAAGACCCCATGACTTCCTTAAACCCTACTATGCGTATTGGAGACCAGATAGTAGAAGGACTTAAAAAGCATAGGAAACTAACAGCTAAGGAAGCAGAAAAAAAGGCCATTGAGATGCTTGAATTAGTATCAGTGCCTCAACCAGAAAAAAGGGTTAAACAGTATCCTCATGAATTTTCAGGTGGCATGCGTCAACGTGTTATGATAGCCCTAGCTATGGTATGTACACCAGAACTTTTAATTGCCGATGAGCCCACTACAGCATTAGATGTAACGGTACAAGCCCAAATTTTAGATTTAATGAAAAAACTACAGGATAAATTGGATATGTCAATAATATTAATAACCCATGATTTAGGTGTAGTTGCAGATATGAGCGATAGAATAGTAGTAATGTATGCAG
This sequence comes from Firmicutes bacterium UBA4916, assembly GCA_002398845.1. Classification (GTDB taxonomy): domain Bacteria; phylum Bacillota; class Clostridia; order Tissierellales; family Tepidimicrobiaceae; genus Mt11. Next base: position 16,234 of record DHBY01000017.1, read on the forward strand.
GGCAAATTGTAGAATCGGGTTTGACAGATGATATTTTTAAAAATCCTCATCACCCATATACAAAGAGATTATTGGCCTCTGTGCCAAGTTTAGATATGAGTAAAGATGAACCTCTACACGCCATTGATGGAACACCTCCAGATTTATATATTCCACCAAAGGGCTGTGCATTTTATGACCGCTGTGATAGAGCACTTAAAATATGTAAAGATTATATGCCAGAAAGCACACAACACAGCGATACTCACTGCAGCAGTTGCTGGCTTAACCATCCAATGGCACAAAAGGTAAATGGAACGGAAAGGAGGGAAGCATAATGGGAAAACCTCTAATTTCAGCAAGAAATATAAAAAAATACTTCCATGTAGGAGAAGGACAACTAAAAGCTGTAGATGGAATTAGTTTTGATATCTACGAAGGCGAGACCTTAGGATTAGTAGGAGAATCAGGATGTGGTAAATCTACAGCTGGCAGGACTATTATGCGTCTCTACGAACCAACAGAAGGAGAATTAATTTTTAATGGGAAAAATATATATGAACTTCCTAGAAAAGAAATGGAAGAGGTAAGAAAGAACTTCCAAATGATATTCCAGGACCCTTATGCTTGTTTAAACCCAAGGATGACAGTAGAGGATATTATAGGGGAACCATTAGATATACACAAAACCTATAAAACGAAAGAAGAACGCAGAGAAAGAATAATAGAATTACTAGAATTAGTAGGATTAGGGGAAGAACATGCTATGAGATTTCCTCATGAATTTTCAGGAGGGCAACGTCAAAGAATAGGAATTGCAAGGGCTTTAGCATTAAATCCAAAGTTTATTATCTGCGATGAGCCTATATCCGCATTAGACGTATCCATCCAAGCCCAAGTAGTAAATCTACTCAAAGAATTACAAAACCAATTAGGTTTAACCTATTTATTTATAGCCCATGATTTATCCATGGTACGCTATATTTCTGATAGAGTAGGGGTAATGTACTTGGGTCACATAATGGAGTTAGGAGAAAGTGAAGAATTATATCAAAACCCAATTCATCCTTATACAAGAGCATTACTTTCTGCTATTCCTATACCAAATCCTGAAATACAAAGGGGAAGACACAGAATTATGCTAGAAGGAGATGTACCAAGTCCAATAAACCCTAAAGAAGGGTGCAGATTTGTAGACAGATGTGCCTATGCTACGGACAAATGTAGGCAAATCACTCCAAAATTAGAAGAAATAAAAGAAAAAAGATTCGTAGCCTGCCACAGGGCTAAAGAATTTATCTAAATGCGTCAGGGACGGTTATTTTTGCACGTATGTGCAAAAATAACCGTCCTTATTTATACCAAACTTGTCGTAAGATGAATTATTGAGTAGATAAAAGACCAAATATCAGAATAATCAATCATATTATGTCGAAATAAAGGGATTAAAAAAGCATATAAAACTAAGCAAAACACAATCCTTAATAAGCAGTAATAATGCGCTAGGGACGGTTCTTCTTGCACCGATAAGTAATGTTTAGAGTGCCAATGAAACAGATTATAGAAAATTAAGATTATGCATAATATAAAAAATATTCTTGCAGTTATAGCTAAATTGTAGTAAAATAAATAGGAAGTAGTTTATTAGAGTTCTATTTTAAAATTATTCACGTAAAAATTATATTAGATGATTTAGAAATGATAATAGTACTTTCTCTGCAGTATTAATAGCAATAAACTGATAAATCCCATATATCCTATGGGGAAGTTTTATAGGCTTTTTAATTGATCTATAGCTTATTCGCTATATTTTTTAGCGAAATACTAAATTTAAAGGGGGAGTATTAAATGAGGAGAAAGAGTATATTATTTTTGAGTATGGCTCTTGTTGTAGCAATGCTGTTTACAGCATGTTCTACTACAACTAGTAAAGAAGGAAAGAAGATCCTTCGTTCTAACAACAGTAGCGAGCCAGGCACACTAGACCCAGCGTTAGCTCAGGGGACGCATGAGTCATGGGTTTTAGAAAACGTTTTTGAAGGTCTTATGACATTTGATGAAAAAGGCGAATTAGTTAAAGGTATGGCTGAGGATTACAAAATTTCAGATGATGGATTAACCTATACCTTTACTATTCGAGATGGGGCCAAATGGTCCAATGGCGATCCAGTAACAGCAGAGGATTTTGAATTTACATGGAAAAGGGCTTTAGACCCTGAAATGGCTGCAAATTATGCTACTATATTATACTATATTAAAGGTGGAGAAGCCTATAATACAGGAAAAGGTAGTAGAGATGATGTACAGGTTAAGGCTTTAGATGAGAGAACTTTAGAAGTAACATTAGAATTTCCAACAGCATATTTTCTAGAATTAACTGCATTTTATACTTATTTTCCAGTAAATAAAAAGGTAGTAGAATCTAACCCAGATTGGGCAAAGAAACCAGATACTCACATATCCAATGGTCCATTTAAATTAGTTAAATGGGATCATAATGCCAAATTAGTTTTAGAAAAGAATGACTTATATTATAATGCAAAAAAGATTAAATTAGATGGTATTGATTTAGACATTATAGAAGACCAAAATACAGCTTGGCAAAAATATGATGGAGGGGAATATGATCTTTTAACGGACCTTCCGACTTCAGTAGTTAATCAACTTCAAACAGAAGGAAATAAAGAATTAAGTATAGGCGCTCAAGTAGGAACTTACTATTACAATATAAATCCAGATGTTAAACCACTTAACAATGCAAAGGTAAGAAAATCTTTATCTATGGCCCTTGATAGAGAAACCATAGTAAAAGATATAACACAGGGCGGACAAATGGCAGCTGAAGGTGTAGTTCCTTATGGATTGATGGATGAGAAGGGCAAAGAATTTAGAGAAGGAGCAGGTAATTTAATTGAATATAATCCAGAGAAAGCCAAAGGATTATTAGAAGAAGGCTTAAAAGAAGAGGGCATGACTATACAAGATTTCAATAATGCGAATATAGTCCTTCTTTACAATACTTCGGAATCCCATAAAAAGATAGCTCAAGCTGCTCAAGAGATGTGGAGGACAAATTTAGGTGTTGAAATAGGTCTTGAAAATGTAGAATTTCAAGTAAAACTAGATAGAGAACAGTCAGGGGATTATGATATTTCTAGGGCAGGTTGGATAGGGGATTTTATGGATCCTATGACTATGATTGAATTATGGTGGTCAGACAGTGCATTTAATGATGCTAAATATAATAATCCAAAATACGATAAATTATTATTAGAAGCAAAGACTACAATGGATCAAAAGGTTCGTATGGGAAATTTCAGGGAAGCAGAAAAAATGCTTATGGAAGATATGCCAGTGATTCCAGTGTATTTCTACACTCAACCTTATGTTCAAAAATCAAATGTGGAAGGTATAGTCAAAGTTCCTATAAGATACCCAGTGATAACTTATGCTGATATAAAATAGTAAATATTTTTAGGAACTCAAGTGGCTAATACTAGCCACTTGGTTTCTATTTAATATTACAGAAAAGGGGAGGCTTATATGGGTAAATATATTTTAAAAAGATTAGCAATGACCATAGTTACTATATGGGCGATTATAACTATTACTTTTGTTTTAATGCATTCTGTCCCTGGTAATCCTTTTGCCAATGAAAATAAAAATATACCTGAAGTAGTCTACCAAAACTTAATGAAAAAATATGGATTGGATAAACCTCTTAGTGAACAATATGGAATATATTTAAAAAATATTGCAAGGGGGAATTTTGGCGAATCTATGAAATCCAATGTAGAAACTGTAAATGAAATGATTGCAAGGGGGTTCCCTGTTTCTGCTAGTTTGGGGGCTCAGGCTCTTTTGATTGCTTTAATATTTGGACCTGCACTAGGTGCTATTGCAGCGCTACATCAAAATAAAGTGCCTGATTATATCTCTATGATTATTTCTATAATTGGGGTTTCAGTCCCTAGTTTTGTAATGGGATCTTTTTTAATTCAATTCGTGGCTAGAAATGTAGGATGGATACCTATAGGAGGATGGGGAGAATGGAGGCATACTATATTGCCTTCCATTGCATTGGCACTAATGCCCCTAGCTGAAATGTCTAGGCTTATGCGTTCTAGTATGTTAGAAGTAATGGGACAAGACTATATTAAAACTGCTAAATCTAAAGGATTATCCAACACAATAGTTATATTGAAACATGCTGTTAGAAATGCAATATTGCCTATAGTGTCTATGCTAGGTACTACTGTTTCAAATCTTCTAGTAGGTAGTTTTGTTATAGAAAAAATATTTGGTATTCCAGGATTAGGAATGTTTTTCACCAATTCCATATACAATAGGGATTATACATTAATAATGGGAGTAACAGTGTTTTATGCTGTTATATTGATTATTATGTTGTTGATTGTAGATATAGCATATATGTTAATCGATCCAAAAATAAGGCTTACTGAGGAGGGACATTAAAATGAAGGCAGATACAATATATACTCAAGAAATGTTCGAAAAAGCCCCTCGAGAATTACGTAATACTGAAAATATAAGACGTCCTAGTATTAAGTATTGGCCAGATGTATGGCGTAGACTAAAGCAGGATAAATTGGCCATGGTAGGCCTTATACTACTTATAATTATGGGAATTATGTCTATTGCAGGTATTCATATAAGTGGATTTAAATATTATGAACAAGATTATGATAAAATCAATATGAAACCTAATGGAGAATATTGGTTTGGTACGGATGAATTGGGAAGAGATTTATTTTCCAGAGCTTGGCTTGGAACTAGATACTCTTTAATAATTGGCCTTTTGGCAGCCCTTATTGATTTGAGTATAGGGGTTATATATGGTGGGATTGCCGGCATGTCTTCTACACGAGTAGATGCTATTATGATGCGTATAACAGAGGTTATCTATAGTATCCCCTATATGTTGGTAGTAGTGCTTTTGTCGGTAGTATTTTCCACAGCGGGAGCAGGTACATCTATGTTTGTCTTAGTCTTTGCCATGACTATAACTGACTGGGTACCAATGGCTAATTTAGTTAGGGGTCAGGTACTTCAATTAAAAGAATCTGAATATTCAATGGCATCTGAATCTTTAGGTGCTTCTAATGGATGGATACTTAAAAAACATATTGTACCAAATACTATGGGACCTATTTTGGTTACTGTTACTTTAACAATCCCTAGAGCAATATTTGCAGAGGCAACTTTAGGATTTTTAGGATTAGGTTTACAGCCTCCTAAACCAAGTCTTGGAACTTTAGCTAATGATGGATTAGCTGGTATGGCAGTAGGCAATTTTTATCAAATTTTAATTCCATCTATATTAATATCTCTTATAATGTTTTCTTTTAATGTATTAGGCGATGGCCTAAGGGATGCTATGGATCCAAGATTACGTAAATAGGGAGAGGTGAGAAAATGGGAAAATTATTAGAAGTAAAAGACTTAAGAGTATCCTTTCAAACCTTTTTTGGGGAGGTTGAAGCGGTAAGGGGCGTTAGTTTTCATGTAAATAAAAGGGAAACAGTTGCATTAGTAGGGGAATCAGGTTGTGGGAAAAGTGTAACAGCAAGTTCTATAATGCAGCTTCTCCCTATGCCACCTGCATTCTATAAAGATGGTCAAATTTTGTTTAATGGGGAGGACATAATTAAAAAAAGCGAAAAAGAAATGCAAAGTATTCGTGGAAGCCAAATCGCTATGATATTTCAAGATCCAATGACTTCCTTAAATCCCACTATGAAAGTTGGGAAGCAAATAGTTGAAGGCCTAATAAAACACAGCAAACTAACTAGGGCTCAAGCAGAAAAGAGGGCTATAGATATGCTAGAATTAGTATCTGTACCACAGCCTGAAAAGAGGATTAAACAATATCCTCATGAGTTTTCAGGCGGTATGCGTCAAAGGGTTATGATTGCCCTTGCAATGGTATCTAATCCCCAGTTATTAATAGCTGATGAACCTACTACTGCCCTTGATGTAACTGTTCAGGCTCAAATACTAGATCTTATGAAAGGTATTCAAAATAAATTAGATACATCTATTATTTTAATCACTCACGACTTAGGTGTAGTAGCTGATATAAGCGATAGGGTTATAGTAATGTATGCTGGTCAGCTTTTAGAGGAAGGTACTGCAAATGAAATCTTTAAAAGACCAATGCATCCTTATACCAGAAAACTTTTAGGTAGTGTACCACGGCTAGATATGGATAGATTTGAATCTCTTCATTCTATCGATGGCACACCTCCTGATTTGTATATACCTCCTAAGGGTTGCTCATTTTTCGATAGATGTGATGAGGCAATGGTCATTTGTAAAAACCATATGCCAGATAGAGAATATCACACAAATTCCCATTATAGCTGCTGTTGGTTAAATCATTCAATGGCGCAAAATGTAGTAGAAGGGAGTGAAGCATAATGGTAGAACCCTTAGTTTCAGCAAGAAATATTAAAAAGCATTTTAATGTAGGTAAGGGTAAGTTAAAGGCAGTAGATGGTATTAGCTTTGATATATACCCTGGAGAAACATTTGGTTTAGTAGGGGAATCGGGCTGTGGAAAATCTACAGCAGGAAGAACAATTATCAGATTATATGAACCCACAGATGGGGAGCTGCTTTTTAATGGAGAAAATATTTATGAATTGTCCAAGAGCGAAATGCGAGAAGTACGCAGGGACTTTCAGATGATATTTCAAGATCCTTATGCTTCACTAAATCCTAGAATGACTGTAGAAGAAATAGTAGGAGAACCCTTAGAAATTCACCATATGTATAAAAGCCGTAAGGATAGAATCAATAGAGTAATTGAGTTATTACAATTGGTGGGATTAAATGAGGAACATGCACTACGCTTTCCTCATGAGTTTTCAGGTGGGCAGCGTCAAAGAATTGGGATTGCAAGAGCTTTAGCATTAAACCCAAAGTTTATAGTATGTGATGAGCCTATATCGGCTTTAGATGTTTCAATTCAAGCCCAAGTAGTTAATTTATTAAAAAAATTGCAGAATGAATTAGGTTTAACTTATTTGTTTATAGCCCATGATCTATCCATGGTTAGATATATATCTGATAAGGTTGGTGTAATGTACTTAGGGCAAATGATGGAGTTGGCTAAATCGGAGGAACTATATCTAAATCCTATTCATCCTTATACTAGAGCATTACTTTCTGCTATTCCCATACCAGACCCAGATATTCAAAGGGGTAGAAAGAGAATTGTGCTAGAAGGCGATGTACCAAGCCCAATTAACCCTAAAGAGGGTTGTAGATTTGTAGATAGATGTAGCCATGCTATACCTAAATGTGATGAAATCACTCCAACATTTGAGAAGATAAAAAAAGATCATTTTGTAGCATGCCATCGTAGTAAAGAATTTATTAAGTAAATGCATCAGGGGCTATCCTATTGACAAAATAAAATAATAGAGTTAATATATCAATATAACCATATGCTTATATAAGCATATGGTTATAATCTTTAATAAAAGGAGAAATAAATATGGAAAATAAAACGAAATTATATTTACTTACAGGTTTTTTAGGATCGGGAAAAACCACCTTTCTTACCAATGTCCTTGAAAGTTTATCAGGAAAGAAAGTTGCTGTTATAATGAATGAATTCGGTAAGGTGGGTATAGATGGAACTATAATAAAGAGGGAAGGCATGGAACTTGTGGAGATAAACAAGGGCTCAATATTTTGCTCTTGCCTACAACTTACCTTTGTTTCCGCTTTAATAGACATGGCAGATAGAAATATGGAATATGTGTTTGTGGAAAGCTCAGGTTTAGCAGACCCATCAAATATAGGAGATTTTTTAGAGGCTGTAAAGGTGGCTAAAGGTGATGTATACGATTATAGTGGGGCTATTTGTATAGTAGATGGGGTAAACTTCCTAGAGCAGGTAGAAGATATAGAAACAGTAGAAAGACAACTTAAGTTTTGCCATTTAGTGATTATATCCAAGGTAGATTTAATAGATGGCGAAAAATTAAATAAAGTAATAGAAAAGGTCAGAGAAATAAACCATAAAGCAGAAATCGTCCAATCTATAAACGGAAAAATTGATTATAATTTCTTAGAAAAAAACCTTGTAGCAGAAGATTGGGTTGGCACAGAGGATACTACCAATACTCCTGAGAACAAACCAAAGACTTTAATCTTAACCTATGATGGAGAATTGACTAAAAATAAACTTACTCAGTTTATAGATACTATAAAGGATGATAGCTACAGAATAAAAGGTTTCTTCCAACTTGAAGACGGGTGGAATCAAGTAGATGTAGTAGGTAAGAGGGTAGATTATAAGAAAACTAATAAGGCTCAGGAGAACTCGCAATTAGTAATCATATCCAAAATAGGACCTCAGATTATAAGACCAATATTTAATGCTTGGGAGGAAATAGTTGGAGAAGAGATGAAATTAAGATAAAAGGGGAAATAAATAATGGATAGACTATTAAATTATTTTAAAATAATTTCAGATGAAACAAGACTTAGAATAATGGTGCTTTTATTTCACAAAGAGCTTTGTGTATGTCAACTATGTGGAATCACTGGCATATCACAACCTAATATGTCAAAACATTTAGCAAGACTAAGAGATATGGGTTTTGTAAAGGATGAAAGGAAAGAACAATATACTTTTTATTCACTAAATGTTGAAGATAAACTTTTTAAAGATATACTTCAAAAAGTAGTTGATAATATACAAGATTATCCAATATTAAAAAGCGATTTAGAAAAAAGCAAAGCAGCAGAAAAATATATTGAGTTAATGAATATGAAAAGCAGAAAATAGGTGGTGACTTTAATGAATATATTTAGCTGGTTAAATGCTCAATTATTGAAAATGGAATGGCTTTGGAATCTTGTACGATTATTGGTAGAAAAAGTATTTGGATTATCTATGGAGAGCAAAGTAGGAGGAAGTATCCACTTTTTTATCTATGATACCATAAAGATTTTCATACTGCTATCAGTGCTAATATTTATTATATCCTATATCCAAAGTTATTTTCCACCGGAGAGGACTAAGAAAATATTAGGTAAGTTTAAAGGCATAAAAGGAAATATATTTGGAGCATTATTAGGTACGGTAACTCCATTTTGTAGTTGTTCTAGTATTCCAATTTTCATAGGATTTACTTCAGCAGGATTGCCGCTAGGAGTTACTTTTTCATTTTTAATATCATCTCCCTTAGTAGATCTAGCATCTTTCTTATTGTTAGCATCCTTTTTCGGGGCTAAGATAGCCACAGCCTATGTAGTTGTGGGACTTATCTTGGCAGTAGTTGGAGGAACTATTATCGATAAACTTGGTATGGAGAAGTATATTGAAGGCTATGTATGGGGAGTACAAAATGTAGATATTGAAGCAGGGAAAATGACTAAAGAAGAAAGGATATCTTTTGCTAAAGAACAGGTTCAGGATATAGTAAAAAGGGTTTGGATTTATATTCTAATTGGGGTTGGCATTGGTGCTGCAATTCATAACTGGATACCCCAACCAATTATAGAAAAAATCGTAGGTCAAGATAATCCTTTTGCTGTTTTATTAGCCACAATAGTTGGGATACCTATTTATGCTGATATATTTGGAACCATACCTATAGCAGAGGCTTTAATTGCAAAAGGAGTAGGCTTAGGTACCGTATTATCCTTTATGATGGGAGTAACTGCCTTGTCTCTTCCATCGATAATAATGCTAAGCCAAGTAGTCAAGCCAAAACTATTAGCTTTGTTCATATTTATCGTTACTACTGGAATAATTATTATTGGATATGCTTTTAATATATTTTCATATATTTTTGTTTAGGATGGTGAAAGAAATGGAAATAAAAATATTAGGTACTGGCTGCTCTAAATGTGATAAATTAGAAAAAAATATAGAAATAGCCTTGAAAGAATTGAATATAAACGCTAATATAATAAAAGTAGAAAATTTAGCAGAAATAGTAAGCTATGGAGTTATGAGCACTCCTGGCCTTGTAATAGATGGTGAAGTGAAGGCTATAGGGAAAGTGCCAAATGTAAAGGATTTAAAGAAGATGCTAAAGTAAATGGGACAAAAAGTACTATTTCCACTTTCTCATATGTTTATTGACACAGAAAACAAATAAATGTAAAATCAAATTAGCATATGCCAATAAATGCAATTTGGGAAAAATTGGACTGCAAAAAGAACTGTCCCTTTTGCATAAGAGAGGATGATATGAATGGCTGATTGTAACGGTTGTCCGTCAAAAGATAATTGTACATCTAAGGATGATTGTATGATTAAAGACAATCCAAATAGTAATGTTAAAAATATTATAGGTGTCATGAGTGGCAAAGGCGGAGTAGGAAAATCTACGGTTTCTGCTATGATTGCAGAAGAATTAAATAGAAAAGGTTTTAAAGTTGGTATACTAGATGCGGATATTACTGGGCCAAGTATTCCAAGGCTTTTAAGGATTAAAGACAAAAAAGCTACTGCTAATGAATTGGGGATTATACCAGTGACTACTGAAGATGGTATCAAGGTAGTAAGCCTTAATTTATTAATGGAGGATGAAAATCAACCAGTTATATGGAGAGGCCCTATAATTGCAGGAGTTGTTGAGCAATTTTGGACCGATGTTTTATGGGGAGAATTAGACTATCTTATAATAGATATGCCACCGGGAACAGGAGATGTAGCCTTAACCGTTATGCAATCTATACCTATATCTGGCATAATCATGGTATCTGTTCCTCAGGATTTAGTTTCCATGATAGTTTCAAAGGCTGTAAATATGGTAAGAAAGCTGAACATTCCTGTACTTGGTATTGTTGAAAACATGAGTTATATAAACTGCCCTGACTGTGGTAAGAAGATTAGAATATTTGAAAGCGATAATACTTTAGAATTCTTAAAGGAAAATGATTTGGAACTATTGGCAGAACTTCCTATGTGTAAAGATATAGCCAATGTATCTGAAAATGGCAATGAAATATTAAACCAAGAGATAAAGGAAATCTTTAAAAATATTGGAGAAACAATAATGGATACATTAAATTAGGTTTAGTCTATGGAAGACTTAGCCCCTACCGCAATTTAAATAAAGTAGCCTATAAAAGGGAAAAAATGGACTGCAAAAAGAACCGTCCCTAGCGCATTTTTGAAATAAATGGTATAAACTCTCATAATTTTGGGAAAAATAAGGATAATAAAATTGTGGGGGGATTATTATGGCTAAGCATAAGAATTATTATAGGGAAAAGGCTGACAGAATAATCAAATATGCAAATATACTTTCAAGTAAGTTTAAAGCAAGTGAAAAGACGGAAGAGGAAAAAATACTAGAAAGTTTAAAAGAAGCCCATAAGGATTGGAAGAATAAAGAAACATATTTCCAATCCGTAACGGACCCAGATTTAGTAGATCATGCCATATATGAACTAGAGGCTTCTAAGATAAAATATATTTATTTATTAAAAAAGGTAAAGGAAACAAATATTGAGTAATATTTACTCAACCTGTCCTCTATTATATAATATAATGTATATAATAGGAGGGATAATATGAATATCGGAACAATATTAGCCTTTGTATTTGGCTTGTTTTTACTATATATAATAGGTATGCTTTTGGTAATTCCCATTAAATTGATTTTAAAATTAATAGCAAATGGAATTATAGGAGGTATCTTATTATTAATTTTTAATTTAATAGGAGGGCTTATTGGCTTAAAGCTAATCATTAATCCATTGACAGCTATAATAGCAGGATTATTAGGGATTCCAGGGGTAATACTATTATTAATAATGCAAAATATATTATAAATTTAATAAGAGGAAAATTTACTAATCAATTTGCAAATATCCTATATATCTGATATAAATATAATATAAAACAATATTTGAGTAAGGAGGATTTAACCATGGCAGCAATTAAAATACAAGTAGAAAAAAGAACCGGATTAGGTAAAAATAAGGTTGACAAGATACGAGAAGAAGATTTTATTCCTGGAGTTTTATACGGTAAAGGTGAAGAAACTGAGCATGTAAAAGTTGATAAACGTATATTCGAAAAAGTATATAAATCTGCTGGAACCAGTACTTTAATAGACTTAGACTTAGAGGGGAATGTAGTACCTGTTCTAATAAAAGAAGTTCAAAGGCATCCATTTAAAAACCAATATTTACATGTAGATTTCCAAAAACTTAATATGAATGAAACCGTTAAGTTGACTATACCTATTACATTAATAGGCAGAGACAGTATTAAACTACAACCTTCCATATTGATGCAGCAATTAGACGAAATAGAAATTGAATGTTTGCCAAAAGATATACCACAATCTATTGAAGTAGAGGTTTCTGATATTACTTTTGACACTCCAATCCTTGTATCGGATTTGGAAATATTCAATAACGAAAATATAACCCTATTTAGAGAAGCAGATGATGTAATAGCAAACTTAGTAGCACCTGCTGAAGAAACAGAAGAAGATGAAGAAGAAGTAGAAGCAGACGAAGTACCAGTAGTAGGCAAAGAAGAATCAGAAGAATAAATATTTAGATATAAATGAAGACAGGTAAATAAGACTTACCTGTTTTTTGTTTGCCATTTTTTCCTCCATCATTTAAAATATAATTAAGGAGGTTGAAAAAAATGGAGCAGATTGTTGAAAAAAGGGACAAGCCAGTAATTAAAATATTTTTAATAGTTATAGGATTTGTCATAGCTATAGATTTTGTAATGTTTCTTATGAAAAGATATATAGAAGGATTCCCCTATATGACTAATTTAATAGCTATATTTTTAGTGGTAATAAGCTGCAGTTATATCCTAATAAAATATTTTTCAAAATACTTATATACTATTCAAGAGGGACAATTGGTTTTTTATAGGGTTATAGGGAAAAAAAGATTTGAAATCCTTAGAGCAGATTGTACTGATTTAATCTATGTAGGACCCTATGACGAAAACCAAAAAGGTGAAAAATGCTCATATAATTTTACTTTTGATAAAAATGGAGAAGAAGTATATATTGGGAAACTTAAGGGGAATAATAATAGAATAAGTTTTTTATTTAGTCCCAATAAAAGTATTTTAAAAGAGTTAAAAAGGTATAAAAAATAAGGAGTGAAAACAATGGGTAAAGTATTATCTGCATACCTTTCTCCTCACCCACCTATTATTGTTGAAGAAATAGGAAAGGGAGAGGCGTTAAAAGCTCAAAAAACTGTAAAAGGCTGTGAAAGCTTAGCTAAAGATATAAAAAAGGAAAGTCCAAGTACTATTATAATCATAACTCCTCATGGGCCACTATTTAGAGATGCCATCTCCATATCCTTTGAAGAAAACCTTAGGGGAGATTTTAATAACTTTGGAAATAGGGATTTAAAGTTTGAATTTAAAAACAATCTAGAACTTGTAAATAAGATAACAGATGAGTCCTTTAAACAGGATATTATGATTGCAAAGATTGATAGGAAATTTGCCAAGGATTATAATATAAGCTCTAAATTAGACCATGGTGCTTTAGTTCCATTATATTTTGTGGACAAGGAGTATAAAGGATTCAAACTTATCCACATAACCTATGGATTATTACCACCTATAGATTTATATAGATTTGGTAAAATACTTCAAGAAATCGTCCTAGAATCAGATGAAAATATATCATTAATTGCCAGCGGAGACTTATCCCACAAATTATCCAATGAAGGACCTTATTCTTATTCCCCTTATGGAGAACAATTTGATAAAAAAATAGTAAAATTATTGAAAGATGGAGATTTTAAATCCATAGTTTCCTTCGATTTAGAACTTAGCGAAAGAGCAGGAGAATGTGGGCTTCGCTCTTTAATGATACTTGGGGGATTCCTAGATGGATTTAATAAGGAGTCAGAAGTTCTATCTTACGAAGGGCCTTTTGGAGTGGGCTATTGTACTGCTAAGTTTTCAGCATTAGAAAAGGATGGAGCTAAGAGTATATATGAAGATTTAATCAAATTAGAAGAGGAAAAGATTAGAGATATAAGAAAAGAAGAAGATGAATACGTAAGACTAGCAAGAAAAAGTTTAGAATATTATATAGAACATGGAAAAATCATGGATATCCCTGATAATTTAAGTAAAGAGTTATTGAATACTAGGCGGGGGGCTTTTGTAACCATAAAAAAGGATGGAATGCTAAGGGGCTGCATAGGTACCATAGAGCCTACAAAGAAAACCTTAGCCCAAGAGATAATTCAAAATGCCGTTAGTGCAGGCTTAAGAGATCCAAGATTTGATCCTATTAGCGAAGAAGAACTTCCAAGTTTACGGTATTCCGTAGATGTATTGGAATCTCCAGAACCTATTTCATCAATAAAGGAGCTGGATGTAGAAGAATATGGAGTAATAGTAACTAAAGGATTTAGAAAAGGCTTATTACTTCCTAATATAGAAGGGGTTGAAACTCCAGAAGAACAAGTAAGTATTGCCCTTAAAAAAGCAGGTATAGATGAAGACGAAGACTACGCAATGGAACGTTTTAGGGTAGTAAGGCATTTTTAAGGAGGAAAAATTATGGAAGCCATGTATTATGAAAAATTAGAAGACAATATGGTAAAATGCCATCTATGTCCTCATGGTTGTACTATTAGTGAAGGAAATGTAGGAGTGTGTAAGGTTAGAAAAAATATAGAAGGCACATTGATTAGCCTAAACTATGGGAAACATACTTCCTATGCCTATGATAAAATAGAAAAAAAGCCCCTTTACCATTTTTACCCTGGAAGCAATATTTTTTCTATAGGCAGTTTTGGCTGCAATCTAGCATGCGATTTTTGTCAAAATTGGGAGATTGCCCAACAGAAATCCTTAACTATGGAAATAGAAGATGATGATATTTTGCTTTTAGGAAAATCAAGAGGGTCTATTGGCATTGCTTACACATACAATGAACCTAGCATATCCTATGAATACGTGTATCATATGTCGAGGCTAGCTAAAAGACGTGGTCTAAAAAACGTGTTGGTAACTAATGGGTATATAAATGAGGAACCTTTAAAGGAGTTATTGCCCTATATCGATGCTATGAATATAGATTTAAAATCCATGGATGATAATTTTTATAAAAATATCTGCAAAGGCTCCCTACAACCTGTACTAAAAACTATCCAATTAGCATCAAAATATACCCATGTGGAAATTACCAATTTGGTTATAGAAAGAAAAAATAGTAGCCCAGAAGAAATCCATAGACTAGCAGAGTGGATTGCCAATATAGATAAAGGGATTCCACTTCATCTAACTAAGTATTTTCCTGCCTATAAGATGAAATTATCAGAAACTAAATATGAGGTTCTTACGGCAGCAAAGAAAATAGCAGAGGAATATTTAGATTATGTATATATAGGGAATGTATGGGGAATAGATAACAACACCTATTGTCCTAATTGCCATAATGAACTTATTCGTAGATATCATGATGGAGAAGTAACGGGTATAAAAGATAAAAAGTGTACTAGTTGTGGTGAAAAATTAAACATTTTGTATTAAATATTTTAGTGCCCAAGCACAAATTTAGTTTTCTTGAATAAATATATAATAATGGTCAATAATCTAAGAAAACTTAAGCAAGGGGCTGGTAAAATGCATTGTACTATCTGTAAGGAAAAGGATAAGAATAGTATTGAATTACTTGGAATAAATGTATGTGAAACATGCTTTAGTGATATATCAACTATCCCTGTATGTCACAAAAAATACGATTACTACAAGGAAGTAATAAAAGTAGTCTTGAAAAATTATATATACGAAAGAGTAACTTTAAACCCCGTAAAATAAATATGGGGTTTATTTTTTTATTTATATATTTCCAAAACTGATATATAATAAGTATATCTTACAATTAGGAGGAGATCTTTTTTAATGAAAACACCAATCTTAGATGGTTTAAAGAGGCTAAAGGAAGAAAATAGTGTATCCTTTCATATGCCTGGTCACAAGGGAAAAAATACATTAATAGAATGGGGAGACTATATTCCTTACATAGATACTACAGAAGTAGCAGGAATGGACAATTTACATGATCCAAGAGGCGTTATAAAAGAAAGCCAAGAGTTAGCAGCTAAAGCCTTTGGGGCCAAGGAAACTCTCTATTCCATCAATGGAACTACTGGCGGCATATATATAGCATTATCTACAGTAACCAATCCAGGGGATAAAGTACTTATCCAAAGAAATTCTCATAAATCCATGTATAATGGAGCAATCCTAAACAGATTAAATGTTGAATATATGTATCCTAATTATAATGAAAAATACCATGTATTAACGGGCATAGACCCAGAGCATATAGAATTAAGATTAAAACAAGATAAGGATATCAAAGTAGTAACTATTGTATATCCAAACTATTATGGAGTCTGTTCAGATATTAAAAGGATAGCAGAAATAGTCCATAAATATAATAGGATATTGCTGGTAGATGAAGCCCATGGCAGCCATTTTACATTTTCAGATAAACTTCCAATATCTGCTTTAGAAGCAGGGGCAGATATTGTAGTTCAAAGCACTCATAAAACTTTACCTAGTTTTACTCAAACTTCCATGATTCATGTAGGTACAGATCGGGTAAATATAGATAAATTAAAAGATATGTCATCCCTTTATCAAACCACTAGTCCTTCCTATTTATTTATGGCATCTTTAGAAATTGCAAGAGCCTATATGGAGGAAGAAGGAAAAAGAAAATTAGAAGAAAGTATATTATTATCAAATAAAACTATGGAATTATTGGACAAAATAGAAAGAGTTCATTTATTCACAGGGGATGAAGAAGATAAAACCATATATGCAAAGGACAATACCAAGATACTCTTTAGACTAGATGGCATGACAGGAACAAAAGCAAAGAATATTTTAAGAGAAGACTATAATATTCGTTTGGAAATGGCAGACTACTATTATGCTTTAATACTTACTAGTCTTATGAACGAAAAAGAGGACTTTGAAAAATTAATAAATGCCGTAGAGGATATGACTAAAAAGAGTTCCTATGAAGAAGTAACACCTGTAAGCATAGAAATGCCAACACCTAAAATTATATTACCTATACATGAAGCCTTTTATGGCAATAAAAAGGTTCTTGATTTAAAGGAAGGCATTGGTAAAATATCTGCATCCTACGTAATCCCATATCCCCCAGGAATTCCACTAATATGTCCAGGAGAAGAGATTACCGAGGAATTATGTGAACATATATGGTTTTTAATGGATAAGGGTATAGAAATAGTAGGGCTTATAGGCTATAATAAAGACAAGATAGAAGTTGTAGATTAAGAAAGGAATGACTTAGGATTGAATGGCATATTTATAACACTAGAGGGTCCAGATGGTTCAGGGAAAAGTACTATTATGAAATTAATAATTGATTATTTTAATAATAAAAATATAGATTTTATTGCAACTAGGGAGCCAGGAGGCACAGAAATAGGAGAGAAAATTAGAAATATCATATTAGATGAAAAGAATAAAAATATGGCAGCAGAAACAGAAGCCCTCCTATATGCTGCATCTAGAGGGCAGCATATAGAAGAAAAGATTCTTCCAGCCTTAAAAATGGGAAAAGTAGTTCTTTGTGAAAGATTTGTGCTTTCATCTTTAGCTTACCAAGGAGTAGGTAGAAATTTAGGCATAGAAAAAGTAAAGATGATTAATGATTTTGCCATTAAAGGTGTATCACCCGATTTAACCTTGTTTTTCCATGTGGATCCAGTGGTTACTTTGGATAGAAAGACAGAAAAAGAAGGAGGGGATAGGCTAGAAAAAGAAGGGTCCAAGTTTCACAAAGAAGTATATGAAGGATATATGAAACTTTTAAGCCTTTATCCTGAAAACATTGAAATAATAGATGCATCTAAATCTATAGAAGAGGTATTTCATCAAAGTATTTATCATATAGAAAAAATACTTAAAAAAAGGGAGGAATGAGAATGAAACTTATAATTGCAATAGTTCAAGATCAAGATGCCCCGAGCTTAGTAGATGATCTTACGGAAAAAGAATTTAGAGTTACAAAATTAGCATCTACAGGAGGATTTTTAAAATCTGGGAATACTACTCTTCTAATTGGAGTAGAGGAAGAATCGGTTTCAGAGGTAATAGAGATAATAGAGGACGATTGTAAAACAAGAGAAATTACTACATCATTGTTAACCATGTCCATGCCAGGGGATATGTATATACCATATCCAATGGAGATAAAAGTAGGAGGGGCTACTTTATTTATATTAGATGTGGAAAGGCTAATTAGGATATAAATAAGGGGGAGGATTATGAAACTTATTATCGCCATAGTTCAAGATGAGTTTTCAACAAAAGTGATAAAAAGCCTTATGGCTAACAAATACAGGACTACGAAACTATCTTCCACAGGTGGATTTTTAAAAATGGGGAATACTACTTTATTAATAGGTGTAGAGGATAGAAAAGTAGACGAGGTTATAAAAGTTATTGAAGAAGAATGTAAAGATAAGAAGGTTCAAAAAGCTAAGAGTGGAGTAGATGTAGGCGCAGCCAATATATTTGTATTAGATATGCATGATTTTAAGAAGATATAAACTTGGAGGAAATTTAATGGATTTTACCAAAATTATAGGTCACGAAAAGATAATAGAGAAATTGAAAAATGCCATAGATAAAGATGAGATATCCCATAGCTACCTATTGGAAGGTAGCGAATCCATAGGTAAAAAAATGGTAGCATTATCTTTTGCCAAGACCCTCTTGTGTAAAGAAGGGGGTCTTGAGCCTTGTAATAGATGTAATTCATGTTTGAAATTTGATAATTTTAACCATCCAGATTTTCAACTGATAGAACCAGAAAAAGATATAATTAAAAAAGAAAAAATTGATGAGTTTATTAAAAGCATAAATATTGCTCCCTTAGAGAGCAAAAGAAAAATAATCATTATAGATGATAGTCATAAGATGAGGGTGGAGGGACAAAATGCCTTATTAAAAACCTTAGAGGAGCCGCCAGCCTATATGAATATCATACTAATAGCTCCAAATAGAAACAATCTTATTCCTACAATCCAATCTAGATGTCAAATAATCACATTTTATCCCGTGGAAAGCAAAAAGATTGAAAATTTGTTGGTATCAAACTACGATAAGACAAAAGAAGAAGCTAAATTTATTGCTCATTTCACCAAAGGAAGCGTAGGACGCGCCATATATATTTCTCAATCTGAGGACTTTTTTCAAAAGAGGGATGAAATCCTTAATATAATTGATAGTATCATAAATGGGGACAAACTTAAAATATTTAATTCTATTGATTTTTTTATAAAGAATAAGGATTCTTATGAAGAAATCCTAGATATTATTCTTTATTGGTTTAGAGATTTAATCATATATAAAGAGATTGGAGAATCAGGACTTATAATAAATATGGACAAAGTTTCTTTGCTATCCAATCAATCTTTTTTAAATATAGATAAGATTAATGATATAATAGAGAAGATAATTGAAACAAGGGAAAGTATAGAAAGAAATGTTAATTATCAGTTAGCAATAGAAGCCATGCTTTTAAGTATGCAGGAGGTATAATGTTTATGATAACAGTAGTAGGTGTAAGATTTAAAAAAGCAGGAAAGATATATTATTTCGACCCTGGCGAACTAGATATAAATAAGGACGACTATGTAGTAGTAGAAACAGCTAGAGGAATAGAATTTGGACATGTAATAGTAGGACCAAAACAGGTAACAGAAGAGGAAATAGTTCCTCCACTAAAAAAGGTACTTCGAGTAGCATTGGAGGAAGACTTTGTAATACACGAAACCAATAAAGAAAAATCTAAAGAAGCCTTTGGTATTTGTGAAGAAAAGATAGAAGAACACGGTTTAGAGATGAAACTTGTGGATGTAGAATATACTTTTGATAATAATAAAGTTATTTTTTATTTTACCGCTGATGGCAGGGTGGATTTTAGAGAATTGGTGAAGGATTTAGCTGCTATATTTAAAACTAGAATAGAACTTAGACAAATCGGTGTAAGAGATGAGGCAAAGATGATAGGAGGCCTAGGACCTTGTGGAAGGCCTGTATGTTGTACTACTTTCCTTGGGGAGTTTGAACCTGTTTCCATAAAGATGGCTAAAGAACAAAATCTATCCTTAAATCCAACAAAGATATCAGGCCTCTGCGGCAGACTTATGTGCTGTTTAAAATATGAACATGAAGCATATGAAAAATTATTAGAAAAGATGCCTGCCATAGGCACTATAGTAATAACTCCTGAAGGGAGAGGCACAGTAGTAGATACCTATACATTATTAGAAATGGTAAAGGTAAAAGTAAGGCTAAAAGACGATACAGAAGACTTATTCAATCATAAAATAGATGAAATCATAATAACAAACGAAAAAGATCCCCAATATACAAATGAAACAGAAGAGGTGGAAAATAAAACCGAAGGTGAATTTACAGATTTAGAATAAATATATTTTATAACCCTTT
>DHBY01000017.1:36935-55991 GCA_002398845.1 Firmicutes bacterium UBA4916
AAAGACAACCAATTTTAGGGGGTGAAACATTTGGCACATATTATAACTGAAGCATGTATTTCATGCGGATCATGTGAAGCTGAATGTCCTGTTGAGGCAATAAGCGCTGGAGATGACAGATACGTTATAGACCCAGACAAATGTATTGACTGTGGTGCTTGCGCCAACGTATGTCCTGTAGACGCACCTCAACCAGAATAATTAAATGAAGCTCTAGAAGAGACCCTAATCTTAGGGTCTTTTTTACAACATCAAACATTAGGGACGGTTATTTTTGTTTGAGGGAATATGTTGTTAAAAGGAGAAAAATATGAAGGATATATTAAAAGAAAATGAAAGAATTGATTATGTTCCCGGAAGTAAGTTGAAAATTATACAGAATAAAAAAAGATTTTGTTATGGAATAGATGCTATACTCCTATCAAGCTTTGTTAAAACTAGGAATATAAACTATGCAATGGATTTAGGCACAGGTACAGGAATTATTCCATTAAGATTATACTCTCAATATAATTGCCAAAAGATAATAGGAGTGGAAATCCAAACTGAAGTTGCAGAAATGGCTGGTAGAAGTATTAAATTGAATAATCTTGAAAAAGAAATAGAAATCATAAATATGGATTTAAAAGACATACCCTCTAAATTTAACAAAGGCACTTTTGATGTAATTACCTCAAATCCTCCTTATATGAAAAGTGGAAGTGGAATTATAAACCATGATGAAAGCTTTTCCATATCTCGTCATGAAATAAGTTGTACCATAGAAGATATAATAAAAGTATCCAAGTATCTTTTAAATGATAAAGGACGATTATATTTAATCCATAGACCTAATCGCTTAGTAGATATTGTTTGGACTGCTAGACAATATGGTTTAGAACCAAAAACCCTTCGCTTTGTTCAACCAAAGGCAGAGGGAAAACCAAATCTGCTATTATTAGAATGTATAAAGGGAGGAAATTCTGAATTAAAATTTGAAAAGCCACTTATAGTATATAATGATAATGGAAGCTATACTGATGAAATATATGATATTTACGGCATAGATAAGGAGAATAAAAATGAGTGAAGGAATTCTTTATATTTGTCCTACTCCCATTGGTAATTTGGAGGATATAACCCTTAGGACCTTGAGAATATTAAAAGAAGTAGATTTAATTGCGGCAGAAGATACTAGACATACCATAAAACTATTAAACCATTATGAAATAAAAAAACCTCTAATATCCTATCATGAGCACAATAAAGTAGTAAAAGGGGATATATTAATAGAAAAGCTAAAAGACGGAACTAATATAGCCCTTGTTACCGATGCAGGAATGCCAGGCATATCAGACCCAGGCGAAGATATTATCCGTTTAAGCATAGAAAATAGAATAAAAGTAATAGCCCTTCCTGGTGCGACTGCCTCCATAACCGCTTTAGTCCTCTCTGGACTTTCAACAGATAAATTTGTATTCGAGGGGTTTCTTCCATCAAAGAAGAAAGATAGGATAAAAGAATTAGAAAGATTAAAAACTGAAGAAAGGACCATAATCCTATATGAAGGGCCTCATAGGATACTAGCCCTTTTAGAGGATATGGAAGAAGTACTAGGGAATAGGCAAATTTCCATATCCAGAGAAATGACAAAGATATATGAGGAGACTTTTAGAGGTACTGTTAACGAAGCTTTAGATAAATTTAAAAAGGAAAAACCCATAGGGGAGTTTGTATTGATAATAAAAGGGGCAGAAATAACTAAAGAAGATTTGTATGAAAGTATTACTATAAAAGAACATATAAAATATTATATGGAGGAAGGCTACACTAAAAAAGAAGCTGTAAAAAAAGTAGCAGAATTAAGAAATATACCTAAGAATGTAGTCTATAAGGAGAGCATAGAGATAAAATAAAATACCCGTCCTTAGGGCGGGCATTTAAACTACTTTCTTAATTCTTCAAAGCAAGCTGGGCAAATATTTTTTCCTTTAAAAGAAGTAACATCCTTGGCTTGTCCACAGAAAATACAAGCAGGAGCATATTTTTTTAGGACGATTTGTTCGCCATCAACGAATATTTCCAATGCATCCTTTACATCAATATCTAAGCTTCTTCTTAGCTCTATAGGTATAACTACTCTGCCTAGTTCGTCTACTTTTCTTACAATCCCTGTTGATTTCATAATCATTCCTCCCATGTATTAATTAAAATCGACTTTTTTCTACAGATTAAAGAATACCATAACTACCAAATAAAGTCAACCTCTTATGCTAAAAAATATATATATTCTTTAATTTGTAGTTGAAAATCTGAAAAGAGGTGAAATATTGTATAATATTAATGAAGAACTAAAGGACAAGATTAGCTATTTAAATGAGGTTTTAATAGATAAATATAAAGATGTATTATCCATGGATAAAATATCTTTTAAAGAATTTATCCAAGAGAAAATTGGTCCTATAATAAAGCTTGAAAAGCTTACTAAAGAGGAATTAGCTAATTGTGCAGAAAAAGGAGGTATATTAGGGGTAGATGGCTCAAATAATCGAATGGGTGGAGCCTATCCTCACTTTGTTGAAATATATCAAGGTTTAGCTAAGTCCACTTTACATAAGGACAAACCCATATATAAAACGGATTTTTATACCCCTCTTTATTCTGAAAAAGAAGAATTGCCACTAGAAAATGAAAGACAAGGAGAGGAATCGATAAGGAAATATAAACTCTCCGCCATAGAAGTAGAGGCAGCCCTAGGGGGAATTCGGGAGTTTAACCCTTATGCAATAATAATGGACGGTTCCCTTATTAGATACGATATTGAATGTTTTGACAAATGGATGGAATTAAGAAAAGAATGTGAGGAAAAAGGAATAATTCTCATAGGTGTGATAAAGGATATAAAGACATCTATCATAGGGGAAGCTTTAAAAGAAGACAAGTCTTTAGATATAAAAGAATGCTTCTATGATAGAGAATTACTTTACGGCCTTTTAGAATATGGAGAAATGATTGCTATCTATGATAAAGTAGCGAAAAAATCCAAGGAAGGCTTTACCTCTCTATTTATGAGGAGCTCACAGGCTCCTACTGTAATAGGTATGGACATACTAGATAGCCAAAAAAATCATTTAGAAGAAATGGCAAGACTAGTATTAACCATTACCCCCAAAGATAGCAGGGGAGTACCTATGTGGATAGATATAGTAGATAGTGAAGTAAAAATTCCCGACAAGATGATAAGAGGACTTCTTGAAAGTTATTTAGATAGAAATATACTTGAAATGTTTTTTATATCAGAAAGAGATAAGAGGACACTTTAGGAGGGATAGGATTGAAAGTCGTTGGTATTACAACTCAGCAAGAGGTATATATAGGATCTAAGGATAGAAATTTTAGGATAAATGAATTTTTAATTATTATAGACCCTTATCAAGGGGATTTAATGGGAGAGGTAGTGGAGGCTCAAACCTATAATAAATATATACCTTTAAATATACATGGAGAATTGGCCGATAACTCCGTTATAGAATCTCTAAAATCCATAGGCTACAATATAGAAGAGGATACCATATATATTGCAAAGGTAAGGCTATTAAATGAAGCTTTATACCCAGTAGAGACAGGCTCTGATGTAAGGATTCCGGCATTTCATGAGGTTAAAGATTTGATGATAAAATCCTCCACAGATGAAGGACTGGTATTAGGAATTATTAAGAATACAGACCAAATGGTAGATGATATGGATGAAGAATTTAAAAACTTATTGTATACTTTTGAAGAAGGAGAATTGAAAAAGCAAAATGATATTCCCTATATATTCGACATAAGGTCTATGCATCAATACCCTCATATTGGAGTATTTGGAGGTTCTGGTTCTGGAAAATCCTTTGGACTTAGAGTAGTATTAGAAGAATTAATGAAACTAAATATTCCTACCATAGTATTAGACCCTCATTTTGAAATGGATTTTGGGCAAATAGGTGATTATATGCCTAAAGGTGAAGTAGAAAGCTATAAGGACAAATTTAAATGCTTGCAAGTAGGTTTTCATGTAGGAGTCCGTTTTGAAGATTTGTCACCTCAAGATATAAAAAACCTATTAGATGCATCAAGTCCATTAACAGATGCTATGAACAATGTAGTAGATATATTATTTAAAAGGAATGACTCTTACAATAGTTTCCACAATAGATTAAAAATGCTTGTAGAGGCCCAAGAAGAAGGGACTATGGACAAGATAAACATGAAGATAACAGAAGCTGGTTCTAACTTAGAGCGAGAAGGTTGGCAAAAGAGAAAGGAATTATACTCAAGCTATGATAAAATATGTCCTTATAGTTCAGTAAGGGGAATAATATGGAGACTTAATAGGCTAGAAAATGAAGGTATATTTAGCAAGGATATAAAACCAATTGAGGAAGGATTACATATGGGGAAACTTATAGTAATCCAAGGAAGTACTAGAATTCTTCAAGTATTCAGCACATATCTTTTAAATAATCTATATCATAAGAGAAGGGAATACAAGGATGCCCTATATAAAAAAACAACGGCTGATTATTTTCCACCTTTTATAATAGTAACAGATGAGGCACATAATTTTGCGCCAAAAGGATATAACTCTCCTTCTAAATCCATATTGAAGGAAATATCCCAAGAGGGTAGAAAATACGGCGTATTTTTAATACTAGCTACTCAAAGGCCTACATTATTAGATGAAACCATAACAGCTCAATTAAATACCAAATTCATATTTAGAACCGTAAGGGCATCAGATATACAGACCATAAAAGAAGAAACGGATATTACAGAAGAAGAAGCAAAGAGGCTTCCATATTTAAGAACAGGAGATGTGTTTATATCAGAGGCTCTCATGGGAAGGACTATATTTGCTCGAATTAGAGCAGCAGATACTACCAGTCCTCATACGGAAAACCCCTTTGATGAATTAAAAAACAAATCCAAAAAAGATGATGAAAAGTTTTTATCCATCATAAAAGATAAACTACCTATCAATGGAAATGATTTTATAAATGTAATCAAAGAAATAGAATCAGATACGGGAGTTACTTATACCATCAACGCCTTTGAAGAAAAGCTAGAAGACTTGACGGATAAGAAACTGATAAAAAAAGAAAAAACGCCCTTTTTCAACATATATAGAGAATAACTATAAGAAAATGGTGCCAGGCATCGGAATAAGCTATGGAATACTTAGGTTGACAGAGGGACGGGGGTGTTGTCAAGTTATATTATAGAAACTCCTTTCATATATTTCATATGAAAGGAGTTTTTTTATGATAAAAACAATATGGTTTCTAATGATATTTGTTGGTATCATCTACGCAGCCTTTACAGGTAATTTAGGGGAGATAAATAATATTATATTAAGGGAGGCAGGGGAAGGGGTTACCTTTGCAATAAGCCTTATTGGTATTATGTCCTTTTGGCTGGGACTTATGAATATTGCAGAGAAATCTGGCCTAATTAAGAGTATATCCAAGGGGTTTAGGCCTATAATAAGGATACTTTTTCCTGAGGTCCCTAAAAATCATCCAGCGGAAAAGTGGATACTTCTAAATTTTATAGCCAATATGTTTGGAGTGGGAAATGGAGCTACTGCCTTTGGGCTTAAAGCTATGAAGGAATTGGATAGTTTAAATAATAATAAAAAAAGAGCCACTAATGCCATGGCTATGTTTTTGATTATAAATATGTCATCTTTACAATTAGTACCATTAACCGTTGTAAAGCTTCGATATGACTATGGCTCTGCGGATCCTACAGGAATAATCGGAATCACTATACTAGCCACAACTATGTCCACCATAGTAGCTATAATAGTAGGAAAAATATTTGAGGGGGTAAATAGATGCTAAGAATTATATCCATAGGGATAGTTCCCTTTATGGTTTCGATAATTCTTATTCATGGATATATAAAAGGCGTAGATATATATAATGCCTTTATTGAAGGTGCAGCAGAAGGTCTAAAAACCGTTATAAAGATAATGCCTTATCTAATAGCTATATTTATAGCCATAGGTATATTTAGAGGCTCTAGTGCCTTAGATATGTTTACAGATTTATTGAGTCCTGTGACAGAACTATTAGGAATTCCTAAAGAGATATTGCCCCTAATCCTAATTAGACCTATATCTGGCTCCGGTGCACTGGGAATAGTAAAGGATATTATAGCTCATCATGGACCAGATTCATTCTTAGGAGTAGTAGCCTCAGTAATGATGGGGTCATCGGAAACCATATTCTATACAATAGCCCTATACTTTGGATCCGTTGGAATAGAAGACTATAGGCACACCCTAAAAGCAGCTCTATTATCCTATATAATATCAATATTTATTACCATATTTATATGCGCAACATTCTTCAATTCACAATTCACAGTTCACGATGCACAATTTTGGGGGTCATTCTTTAAGGTCATTTCAGGGCGACCATAGGTCGCCCCCATAATTGTTTTTGTTTTTAATTGTGAATTGTGCATTGTATAAGTGTATTGTCAAGCCTAGTCTAAGATGTAAACTTTTACTTTTCTTTTACCAAAGTTTTTTACTTCCTTAGCAGTGCTAAAGAACAAATCAATTTTGCTGTTCTTAATAGCACCACCGGTGTCCTCTGCTACACAAAAACCATAATCTTTGGTACCATCAAGGCTTTCCACATATAATTTAGTACCTAAAGGTATTATCCTTGGATCTATAGCTACGGCTCCTACTCTTGCTTTAGTGCCAGAGGCGGTAATACCATAATATTTATCCCCAGGCCTTTTGCCGCAGCTTTCATAAGAATTGTCATAAGCAGTAGCCATCATAATAAGAGATTTTCTATATCTTGTATTTCCTCGAGAAGACATAATCATATTTCTTGTACCCTTCTCTGTTATTTTAGGGACGGGTTCGTTAATTATTTCCTCTCCAACAATATTTTCTGATACAAGTTTATCATTTTCAAATACTTTTTTTATCTTTATATTTTTTAGGCCATCTTTTCCTTCTTGAAGAACTTTAACAACGCCAATATCAACTTTACCTGATTTTTTAACAATATTTTCGTAAGGAATAACTTTTTCTACTTCCTCCACTACTTCCTTAACCTTAAAGATTTGAATTTCACCTCCAGAAGCTACATTATCATTAAGGCCAGGATAAGTATAGTCTTTTTTACCTAGCTCCACATTTGAGTCCTTTAATATATCTTTGACTTTAACATGGACTGATTTTATTTCACCTTTTTTATCGCCTATGGCTAATATATAAGGCTTAGGTGTTTTTATAATTATGCTCATATTGTTTTCCAATTTTGTGCCTAATGGAACATTTATATATGCACCCTCATCTAGTGAAATTTTTTCTGCCTTAAGAAGCCCTTCCACTGTATTGGCATAGGAAACTACCTCTTTCTTTTTATTGTCAATAGAGATGGTAACTTCTTTAGCTGAGCATATATACGCTCCTAAAGATAAACTTGCAGCTATAGTGAGGATAGTCAAGATTTTAAAGTGGTTCGCCTTTTTGACTGAAAATTCTTTCATGTTTTTACCTCCTATATTTTTAACTGTATAGTATTCTATTCAAAAAGTATTTTTCTGTCAAATATTTTTGTAAATAACTGCCATGAAAATGTAAAAAACAGGATAAAACCCGACTAAAAATTATTATTTCCCACACTTTTCAATATATTCATAAAAAAATAAAATAGTATTAGAAAATAGTATTAATCTATATTCAAGGAAAGGAAGAATTTACCTTATGTAACTTGCGAATTCATTTCTCGAAGAATTGTTAAGTTTTTGTAACAATTAGAAATGCCTTCTAATCAGAAGGCACTTCTATCATTTATTTTCCTCGGGATAGTATGGATATAATTCATTTATATCTATGGATTGAATAGGTGTATAGTAGTCCATATCCATTGGATAAGGTGTTGGATAATTTCCACATTGCATCATACACACTCTAACACATTCTCTAAATCTAGGATTCATCATAGGACACATAGGCTCAGGCATAGGCATTGGTTGAGGCATAGGCATAGGTTGAGGCATAGGCATAGGTTCGGGCATTGGCATTGGTCTACATGGGTCCATTGGATATAGTGGTGGAACTGCAGGATGGTGGCAATTTTGATTATCTTGATACATTAAAAATCAACTCCCTATTTAATTATTTTAATTAATATTAGTATATGTATTGTCTAAGCTGTGGTCACTATAATATTTTCACCTTGACAAAAATAAAAGTTTATTGTATATTGTTTAGATAAATAGGTCATATTAAATAAAAGTAATGAAGGGAAGAGTAGGCTTAATCTAAGACACTAGAGAGCTGGGGTTGGTGGAAACCAGCGTTTAAGATTAATCTGAACATGGCCCCTAAACTTTACAGCTGAAAGGATTTTAGGCTGTAACGGCAGCATCCGTTATTATATGCTGGGTTTATAGGTAACCTATAGAGGTTTAAACTGTGAAGTTTAAACGAACTAGAGTGGTAACACGAGAGCTTGTCTTCGTCTCTATTAAGAGATGGAGGCTTTTTTATTTATATGAGTTTATGAAATAGGAGGAGGGAATAGAATGAAAAAATATTATATTACAACGCCTATATATTATCCAAGTGACAATCTTCATATAGGTCATACTTATACAACTATAGCAGCAGATACATTAAAAAAATTTAAAAAAGCACAAGGATATGATGCTTATTTAGTAACAGGTTCCGATGAACACGGTCAAAAAATCCAAGAAAAAGCAAGAGAAAACAATATGGAACCAAAACAGTATGTTGACGGAATAGTTAGCAATATAAAAAAACTTTGGGGAATGTTAGGAATTGAATATGATGAATTTATAAGAACTACTGACGAACATCATGAAAAAGCAGTACAAAAAATATTTGAAAAGTTATACAAACAGGGGGATATTTATAAATCTAATTACGAAGGCTTATACTGTACCCCTTGTGAATCTTTCTGGTCAGAAGCTCAATTAGTAGATGGAAAATGCCCTGACTGTGGTAGAGATGTTCATTTGGCAAAAGAAGAAGCTTATTTTTTCAGATTATCTAAATATAGGGATAGGATAATAGAGTTTTATAAAGAACATCCAGACTTTTTACAACCTGAATCAAGGAAAAATGAAATGTTAAACAATTTTTTAAATGAAGGGCTAGAAGATTTATGCGTATCTAGAACTAGCTTCGATTGGGGAATAAAAGTACCTTTCGATCCAAAACATGTAGTATATGTATGGATAGATGCCCTACTTTGCTATATTACTGCTTTAGGATATGGCACTGAAAATGATGAAAAGTTTAAAAAATATTGGCCAGCAGATGTACATTTAGTAGGAAAAGAAATAGTTAGATTTCATACTATAATTTGGCCTGCAGTATTGATGGCATTAGATATGGAATTACCAAAAAAGGTATTTGGTCATGGTTGGATACTATTTGAAAATGATAAAATGTCAAAATCCAAAGGAAATGTTATATATCCCGAACCACTAATAGAATTATATGGCATAGATGCTTTTAGATATTTCTTACTTAGGGAGTTTTCCTTCGGTCAAGATGGTTCTTTTTCAAGGGAGAAGTTTTTACAAAGACTAAACTCAGACTTGGCTAATGACTTAGGCAATTTAGTAAGCAGAACTGTTACTATGGTAGAAAAATATAATGAGGGAATATTGCCAAAACCAGTAAAAAAAGATGAAATAGACAAATCCTTAATAGAAGTAGCTATAAATGCAGAGACAAAAGTAGAACAAAATATGGATAAACTAAACTATAGTCAGGCCTTAGAGGAAATATGGAAACTAATAAGAAGGACTAACAAATATATCGATGAAACCACACCTTGGGTATTGGCTAAAGAGGAAAACAAAGAAAGATTGGATACCGTATTATATAATTTAACTGAAAGCATAAGGATTATAGCCATACTCATCAGCCCATTTATGGAAAGAACATCTAAAGAAATATTAAAACAAATTGGCTTAAAAGAAAAGATTAATTGGGAAGAAGCAAAATTATGGGGTAAAATAGAACCAGGTACAAAAGTCCAAAAAGGAGAAGTCCTATTTCCAAGATTGGATATAGAAAAAGAATTGGTAAGGCTTAATGAAGCAAACCAAAAATTAATTATGGAAAGAGGTAAGAAAAAGGTGGAAGAAAAAAAGGTAGAAGCTGAAGAAACAGGAGAAAAATTTATAACCATAGATGATTTCGCGAAAATTCAATTTAAAGTAGCAGAGATTATAGAAGCTAAAGAACATCCAGATGCAGATAAACTTCTCATTTTACAGTTAAAAATAGGAGAAGAAACAAGGCAAGTAGTATCAGGAATAAAGAAATACTATTCTCCAGAAGATTTGATTGGTAAAAAGGTGGTTGTAGTGGCTAATTTAAAACCAATTAAACTTAGAGGAGTAGAATCAAAAGGTATGATTCTTGCAGCTGGAAAGGATGGTAAACTTACCCTTGTATCTACATTAGAAGATATAGAATCAGGGGCCACCATATCATAAGGGGTGAAAAAATGTTAATAGACAGTCATGCTCATCTAGATGATGAAAGATTTGATAAGGATAGGGATAGACTTATCAAATCTTTAAAAGAATCAGGAATAGATTTAATCATAAACCCAGGCTCAGATTTAGGTTCTAGCATTAAAGCAGTATCCCTATCAGAACAATATGATAATATCTATGCTGCAGTGGGGGTCCACCCTCACTCAGCTAAGGAAATGGATGAATCTACAATAGAAGTACTAAAATCTTTTACAAATAGAGATAAAGTAGTAGCTATAGGAGAGATTGGACTAGACTATTATTACGACAACTCTCCGAGGGAAATTCAAAGGCAAAAATTTGTAGAACAGCTAGAATTAGCTAAAGAAGTGAATTTGCCAGTTATTATCCATACAAGAGATGCAGCTCAGGAAACCTTTGATATATTAAAAGAAGCCCAAGATGGTAGCTTAAAAGGGGTTCTCCATTGCTATTCAGGTAGTGTGGAAATGGCATTAGAATATGTAAAGATGGGTTTCTATATTTCCCTAGGTGGACCTATAACTTTCAAGAATGCTAGAGTTTCTAGAGAAGTAGCTAAGGCAGTTCCTATAGATAGACTACTAATAGAAACAGATTCCCCATATCTAACACCAGAACCATACAGAGGCAAAAGAAATGAGCCCCTATTCGTAAGATACGTGGCAGGCACCATAGCAGAAATAAGGGGCATAAACTTTGATGAATTAGCAAAGGAAACTTCGGAAAACGCAAAAAGACTATTTAGAATAGCTTAATCAAAGTACAATGCACAATGCACAATTAAAAACAAAAACCAATTGTAGGGGCGACCTATGGTCGCCCAATAATGACCCCAAAGATAGACCCCTAAAATTGTGAACTGTGCATTGTGAATTGAAAAAAGGTGGTGGTTTTTTGATAAAAGAAATAATTGTTGTGGAAGGAAGAGATGATATAGTAGCGGTAAAAAATGCAGTAGAAGCAGAGGTAATAGCCACAGGAGGGTTTGGATACGATAAGGCTTTTATAGAAAATTTAAAGATAGTTGCTGAAAAAAGAGGTATAATAATCTTAACGGATCCAGATTTTGCAGGAGAGCAGATAAGAAAAAGTTTATGTAAAAATATTAAAAATTGTAAGCATGCATTTTTACCTCGAGGGAAGGCCTTAAAAAAAGGAGATATAGGAGTAGAAAATGCCACAAAAGAAGATATAATTGAAGCCATCAACAAAGCAAGACCAGTATTTACAGAAAAAAGAGAGGAATTTACCAAAAGCGATTTAATAGAACTAGGATTAATTGGAATATCAAACTCTCAAAAAAGAAGAGAAAAACTTGGGGATATCCTTGGCATAGGCTATGCTAATTCTAAACAATTTTTAAGTAGATTAAATAGCTTTGGAATAACAAGAGAAGAATTTGTAAAAGCACTGGAGAGGATGGAAGAGGATGATTGATAAAAGATTGTACTCTCCTAAATATGTTAGAGAGATTCTTGATAGATATGGATTTAAATTTTCAAAGAGTTTAGGGCAAAACTTTCTTATAGATGGAAACATAGTGAGAAAGATTTCTCAGGCAGGAGATATTACAAAAGAAGATTATGTATTAGAGATTGGACCGGGCATAGGAACCTTAACGGAGGAATTAGCCTTAAATGCAAAAAAAGTAGTAGCAGTAGAGCTAGATGAATCCTTGCTTCCCGTACTAGATGAGACCCTAAGGGATTATGATAATATTGAAATTATCCACGGAGATATTCTAAAGGTGGATATCCATAAGCTAATAGAGGAAAAACTAGGAGGAGGGCCTGTAAAGGTTGTAGCTAATCTTCCCTATTATGTGACTACTCCTATAATAGCAAGGCTAATAGAGGAGGATTTAAACATTCATTCCATAATAGTAATGATTCAAAAAGAAGTAGCAGATAGAATAGTAGCAGTGCCTAATAATAAACAATATGGTTCCCTCTCCGTATTTGTAAACTTTTATACTCATGCAGAAATAATGGTAAAGGTATCCAAAACCGTATTTATGCCTCAGCCCAAGGTGGACTCAGCAGTAATAAAACTGGTATTAAAAAAAGAACTACCAGATGTAGATAGGAAGGTGTTTTTTAAGGTAGTAAAATCAGCTTTTGGGAAAAGAAGAAAAACTATATTAAATTCATTATCTTCCAGTGGGCTAGGACTTGATAAGGAAATTATAAAAGAAGTATTAGAAAAGTCAGAGATTCCCCTAGAGAAAAGAGCAGAAAACTTAAATATTGAAGATTTTCTAAAGATTAGTAAAACATTGCCCCCCTTAGACATATATTAGTATAAAGATTAAAAAGGGGGGTTCATAATGCCTGCAGAATATACATACTTTAGAAAATATATTATTCTGAAAAACGACTATACGAATATCGCTAATTTAAACCCAAAAGGTCATGGAAAAATTGAGGTCAGAGGGTCTAAAGGGGTTATAAGCTTAAATGTAGAAAACTGCGAATTGGAAAAAGACTATAAAGTATATCTTTTAAAAGATAAAAATGGTGAGGTTTACGAATACGATTTAGGCAGAATAATCACTGACGAAAAAGGAAGGTCTAGGACAAATATTACCCTCAATTTAAGAGATTTAGAATCTAAAGGCTTTCCAATAGATGAAATAGATGCTATCCTTATAAGAAAGGGTATATATGTATTATTAGGTGGTTATATTGATAAGGACAATGGGGCCATAGATAGATTTATAAAAAGATTTATCTTAGAAAAGAAGGAGGAGCCTTTTGAAAGCTTTAAGAAGATAGAGAAAAAAGTAGAAAAATTGCCTGAAACAGAATCTATAGAAAAACCTGAAGAAATAATTGAGGAAATAGAAGAGCCTAGGGTAGTAATCAAAGAAGTAGAAGAGCCCAAGATAATAATCGAAGAAGCCGAAAAAATACAGGAGAACATAGAAGAAACAGAAATTATGGATGAAGAAAAGGTAAAAGTAGATATGGAAACCATTGAGTACAATAAAGAAGAAGTTTTAGAAAATTTAGAAGAAGGACCTGAACAAAAAGAAGAATATGAAGACTATCAATCTTTAGAATATATTAGGCGATTAAACCATAAAAATCAGATGACTAATTATATATTGAGTATATTAAGGTTTTTCCCTTATGTACAGCCTTTGAAGATGGACCTTCATGGCTATAGCTGGTGGCGAATAGATAATGATGGCATCGATTCCTATAAAGGGTTTTTACCTTACTATAATTATTTAATGAGCACAAATTACAAATATCCTTTCTTAAATAACTCCACCACTTGTTTAAATCTAATTAGGAAATACAATCATTATCTATTTGGAATGTACAAAGACGGAAGGGAAACTAAATACTATATCTACGGAGTACCAGGAAGTTTTACTGTAGAAGAACATCCATTTAAAGGGATTACGGGATTTAATACTTGGTATGAGTCAACTAATGGATTAGGATATTGGATTTTATATATTGACCCTATGACAGGTAAAATAATATACCCCTTAAATCCAATGATACCAGCATATTAGACCTTAAAAATCACAAGAAGGGAGGTATATTGCATATATTGCAATAAACAAAAGTGAAGAAGGATTTCGGTGAAAAAGAAATTTATGAGTCAATTGTTACTGATAAGGACACTTTAGACAGTATCAAGGAAAGTTTATATGAAGAAGAAGTAATAAATCGCCTAGCTCAGATTTTTAAAGCACTAGCAGATCCTACAAGGCTTAAAATAATATATGTTTTATCAAAATCGCCCCTATGTGTATGCGATATTGCAAACTTATTGGACATGACTCAATCAGCTATTTCTCACCATCTAAGACTTTTAAGAAATTTAAGGCTTGTGAAATTTAAAAAAGAAGGAAAGATGGCTATATATTCATTAGATGATGAGCATGTTCTTCAACTATTTAAACAAGGTATGGACCATGTTAAACATGATTAAAAATGAGGGAAACTGTATAACCCTCATTTTTTTCTATTTTCACATTTTCCGCATACTAAATCTACAGCTTCTGTAATTTTAGCAAGAACAGTAATTTTTCTCTGCCTATCCAATAGAAAGGCTTTTTTTTCACCTTCACTAACGGATGATAAAAAGTATACTGGCGCTAAATCATTTAAAGTTATAGATTTAATATCATCAGCACAATTTTTATCCTGACAAATATTATATTTGTTTTTTACTTCATCAAAAATTTGATCAGCTAAAATTTCCATGTAGTTTTTTAACATTTCAATCATTCCTTTAGTATTATATGTTTAGATATATATTTTATTATTTTAGTACCTTATACCTACTATGTCAATCTGTATTTTTTAAGATGATTAATCAACCTAAATGGAGGGTATTATAAAATCAGAAAGAAATATCAAAAACTTGACACCAAATACCCCAATGGGGTATACTATGTATTGTCAATATAATATTTAAGGAGGTAAATATAAATGGCTAATGTAATAATTTATTCGAGCAACACATGACCATATTGCATATCTGCAAAGGATTATTTGCAAGAGAAAGGTGTAGATTACACTGAAAAAAATATTCAAACGGATAATGGAGCAAGAAAAGAGTTAATGAATATGGGACATATGGGTGTTCCAGTAATATTAATTGATGGAGAAGAAATAGTAGGTTTTGATAAAACTAAAATCGATCAATTACTTAGTAAATAGCGTATTTAAATAAATAATCTCCCTTTGGATGGTAGTGACCAAAGGGAGATTATTTATTTATGCATTCAAAGCCCTTAAAAGCTCATTTAAATTTATACCGTGAACCGCTGAAGCTTCTTCTAAGCTTTCCATTTGACTTGCTGGGCAGCCAATACATCCCAATCCAAATCTTAATAGAATATCTACTGATTCAGGTTTATTACGGATGATTTCGCCAACTAACATATCTTTAGTAATCTCCATTATATTTCCTCCTTACATTTAATCTTTATATTATATTACCATATCTTATATACCCTTTGCACTATAAATATATCATATGCTTTAAATTTAAAAAATATTTATTATAAAACTGTATAAAAAAATATATTATGGACATTCTTTATATCAGGAGGTGAGTTAATGGATAACAATGACAATAACAGGGATAGAAACAAGACAAATACAGATCGTACAAAGGATTGGGACATAGGAGAAATTCTCATAAGGATATTGGTTACTGCAGTAGTCGTCGGAGTTGCAGCATTTCTGACACCTGGATTTACTATTAGTAGTATATGGAGCTTAGTATTAGCGGCAGTAGTTATAGCCTTACTAGATTATTTAATACAAAGATTTACGGGCATCAATGCTTCGCCTTTCGGAAGAGGCATTGTAGGGTTTATCGTAGCCGCAATTATATTATATGCTACCAAGTTTATAGTACCAGGATTTAATATATCCGTATGGGGTGCAATAATTGGGGCATTAGTTATAGGTATAATAGATGTAATAATACCAGGGAAAGCAATGTAATAAAAACCCTCTAACGAAAGTTAGGGGGTTTAAAAATTTATTTGACTTATTTCAAAAAATAATATAGAATGATTAATAATACCCACAAGGGGTATATAAGATATAACAAAATAAATATGGGGGGGATAAAAGTGAAAATAGATTTAACTGAAAAAGCTCATGAAGAACTAAAAAAAGTAATGGAATCTAAAAAAGATAATAAACCTTTGAGAATTTATATTGCAGGTCATGGTTGAGGCGGTCCATCTTTTGGTTTGGCTCTGGATGAGCCTAAAGAAGGAGATACAAAGACAGAAGTTTATGATTTTATATTTTTAACAGAAAAGGATTTAACAGAAAATTTTGGTGCATTTACTATAGATTATAGTGATAACTGGTTGAGACGAGGATTTAGCGTTATGCCAGATAGAGGAGGAGCATCCTGCTAAAAAGATAGGCGAAAGCCTATCTTTTTTGGCTCTTAAAGCATATTATTTAATAAAACTTACTTTTTGTGTTACAATAATGAATAACGAAATTTTTCAAAAGAATATATAGATAAATAGATATTTTTCTTGAAAATTAGTGAACAATCTAATAATCTATAATTATAAGAGTTATTAAATAAAAAGTTTCCCTAAGGAGAACAAATGGGGGTGATGATTAGTGGATTCTGGACCTTTGCCTAGGTGTAGATTAAAGGTATTAAAATTAAAATTTAATAGTAAGGAAGACTCTAATCATTACTATGGTTATAGGTTCTTCTAAAGGGGGGTTAACATGGATGAAAGAAGACTTAGAGAATTAATCGAAGAAAAGAAATATGTTACTCTAAAAAGAGAATTAGAAGAGATGAATGAAGTTGATGTAGCTGAATTATTGGAATCCTTAGATATTCATACTTCATTATTAATATTTAGAATGTTATCTAAGGATTTGGCCGTAGATGTATTTGCTCACTTTTCTGTAGAACAACAAAGAAACTTTATCGGTGTAGTAACAGATAATGAGTTAAAAGGTATTGTAGACGAGCTATTCTTTGATGATATGATCGATATAATCGAAGAAGTACCTGCAAATATTGTAAAGAAAATACTATTAAATGCAAAAGAAGAAGAAAGAAATTTAATTAATCAATTTTTAAACTATCCACCTGACTCTGCTGGCAGCATAATGACCATAGAATATGTGGATTTAAAAAAGACCATGACAGTAAGGAATGCCCTAGATCATATTAAAGAAACTGGTCTTGATAAGGAAACCGTATATACATGTTATGTAACCGATAAAAATAGGAAATTAGAAGGTATAGTGTCCTTAAGAAAATTGGTTATAAGCGATAAAGACGAAACCATCGAAAGTATAATGGATAAAGATGTAATATATGTTCACACCCATGACGATCAAGAAACAGCAGCAGGAATATTTAAAAGATATGGATTCTTAGCTTTGCCTGTAGTGGATAAAGAAGGCAGACTAACAGGAATAATAACCGTTGATGATATAATGGATGTAATAGATCAAGAAACTACTGAGGACTTCCAAAAGATGGCTGCTATGTCTCCATCAGAGGAAAAATATTTGGATACTAATGTTTTTTCCCTTGCAAAACATAGGATAATATGGCTGCTGGTTTTAATGATATCTGCTACCTTTACAGGAGGTATTATACGAAAGTTTGAGAATGTTCTCCAATCGGTAGTAGCTTTAACAGCGTTTATACCCATGCTAATGGACACAGGAGGGAATTCAGGTAGTCAATCCTCTACACTAGTAATCCGTGGCTTAGCCTTAGGAGAAATAGAGCTAAAAGATGCAGGAAAAGTCATGTGGAAAGAGTTTCGAATTAGTATAATAGTGGGAATTGTCCTTGCAGTAGTTAACTTCTTTAGGATTTGTCTATTTGATGATGTCGGTGTATTAGTAGCACTTACCGTATCTATTACTTTATTAATAACCGTTATGGTTTCCAAAGTGGTAGGCGGGATACTACCTATAATAGCCAAAAAAGTAAATCTTGACCCAGCTATAATGGCAGGACCACTTATTACAACTATAGTAGATGCATTAAGTTTAATGGTTTATTTTTCAATAGCATCTTTACTATTAAACATATAAAGGATGAAAAATGTCAGAGACCTCTGACATTTTTTTATAACCGGGAATTTTGCCTAATATAATAGGGGGGATTAAAAATGATAAAGCCAAAAGCGTTAAAATTTGGAGATACCCTAGGGGTTATCGCCCCAGCTAGCCCTACAACGGAGGAAAATGTAAAGAAATCTTATGATAGTTTAGTGGAGATGGGATTTAAGGTTAAGATGGGGAAAAGTTGTTATGGAAATTATGGTTATTTGGCAGGCCCTGATGGTTTAAGAGCTGGAGATATTAATAATATGTTTAAGGATAAGGAAGTTGATGGCATCATATGTTTAAGGGGGGGTTATGGAACTCCACGGATATTAGATTTATTAGATTATGATTTAATCAAAAACAATCCAAAGATATTTATCGGATATAGCGATATAACGGCCCTCCATATTGCAATAACAAAGATTTCAAACTTAGTAACCTTTCATGGCCCAATGTTGTCCTCAGATTTAATAGGGGGTTTTAATGACTTTTCAAAGAGGAGTTTATATAATTTTATAATGGAAGGTAAATTTATAGGAAGTATTAAAAATCCAAAAGGAGAAGAAATAGAAACCATCAATGGAGGAATTGCAGAAGGTGAAATCATAGGGGGCAATCTATCCTTAATTGCTGATACCATAGGAACACCTTATGAAATTGATTTAAAAGGGAAGATACTATTCATTGAAGAAATAGGTGAAGAACCTTATCAAATAGATAGAATGCTTACTCAATTAAGATTGTCAGGTAAACTTAAGGAAGCAGAAGGTATAATACTTGGGGATTTTAACAACTGTGTAGCTAAAACTCTAAAATATGATGATTCACTCACATTAAAACAAGTTATAGAAGATATAATAAAACCAATAGAGAGGCCTACTATAGCCAATTTAAGAGCAGGCCATTGTGAGCCGAT
>DHBY01000017.1:56231-58110 GCA_002398845.1 Firmicutes bacterium UBA4916
TAAAGCACCCTAAATCTAGGGTGCTTTATCTTTATAGAGTATACTTTTCTAAATCCTGACTAAACTCTTCTGATACTTTTTTAAATTCCACTATATTCTCTGACATTCTTTTTATTTCTTCAGTATAGGTGGTTACATTTGAACTAACCTCTTCACTAGAAGCAGAATTTTCTTCAGCAATAGCAGCCAATGACTCAAAATGCTTTGATATCTCATTTATAGATGTGGCTTCCTTATTTAACTCATTGACTAATTGGATTATTAAATCGGCAACATTTTGAATAGTATCCACAGTATGGCTAGTTTCTACAGATAAATCAGTTAAATTACTGTTTTCATTCTCAAGAATTTTAAACTGATTTCCAATATCTTTTATAAATTTATCTATCTCCATAACGAAGGATTCTAATATATCTTTTATACTTTTCACAGCTTCTTTAGAACCTTCGGCTAACTTTCTTATTTCCACAGCTACCACGGTAAAACCTTTACCATATTCACCAGCTCTAGAAGCTTCAATACTAGCATTCAAAGCCAAAAGGTTAGTTTGTTCTGCGATTTTTTCTACAGTTTCTACTATTTCCATAACATCTTTAGCTCTACTTTGAAGGGTATTTCCTTTTTCCTTTACTTGTGAAAATTCATCTAATACATTATTTAAACTATTAGAAGTATATTTTAGATTTTCAAACCCTTTTCCTATTTTCTGAACTGCAATTTCCAAATCCTCTTTACCTTTATTCTCTTTATCTGCAATATGATTTAGAGACTGTATACTATTATTCAAACTACAAGCAGCACTTTCCGTTTCTTCTGCCTGACTTACAGCCCCATAGGCAACTTGTTCTACTACACCAGTTATTTCATTGGATGTAATACTCATATTATGAGATATTTCATTGAATTTATTGGAAAATACATTTAATTCATCTGTAGTACCTTTATATCCAACAAAATCTGTCTTTATAATGGCTTTAATATGGTTCATATTGCTATTTATATCCTCTAGAAAATCATTGGTTGAGATAATTCTTTCAAAGGATAAATCCTTTTTTTCTATTTCTTCTATAGAACTAGAGATGTTCTTCATAGGTCTTAAAAGGCCTTTTCCTACTATAAAAGGTACTCCAAAAGAAAGAACCAAAGCAATAAAAGATAGAATTTTACTATCAATATAATTTGATAATATGGCTATAGGTATTCCTCCGAGCAATAAAGAAGCTATACCAACTTTAGCTTCAAAGCTTTTAATAAATCCAAAGGAAAGTAATCTGTTAAGCTTATATGTTTTTTTATTGTATATTTCTTGTGGAAAAGTTATAGATATTTTAGTAAAATTATTTTGCTTTTCTAAAGTTTCTACATTAATATCCTCCTTGTAATATTTAGATGCCCCTTCTAACATTCCATGAAAGTATCCAAACATTCCCCTAGGAGAAGAGTAAGTCATTATGGCGCTATTTTTGTCCAAGGGCTCTACATTTAAAATTGGAGGCTTAGCACCAGGAACTCTTTTAGTTACCACTACATGGATATCATACATGGCTTTTAAAAAAGAATATAAATTTTTATACCTAAAAAAAGCAGGATAATCCTTAGAAAAGGTATTTATATTGTCTAAGCCTATTTGTCTCCAGATTTCATTAGGATTTTTATTTAAACTATTCGCTATGTAATCAACAAAAGCTAATGTTCGAGTATCTTCAATATCTTCTGTAGGAGTAAAAACCTTATTAGGATCAATATTACTCTTAACTAAAGATTCATTAACCAAATCTTCACCAAATAAATTTTTACAAGTCTTTATCCAAGCAGATACAATTGTGCCTTTCAAAAAAATCTCCCCTTTCGTACATACATAATAATTATACCACATTTA
>DHBY01000088.1 GCA_002398845.1 Firmicutes bacterium UBA4916
GAACATGAATTGTCTATGAAATTAAATGGAGCAAAATATTTAGATATACTAGAGGCTGGTGGGGGTATACACAGTACTGTAAATGCTACAAGGAAAGCTAGTTTTGAAGAACTTTATAAAAAAGCAAAAAAGAGTTTAGATATAATGTTAGGATATGGCGTTACAACAGTAGAGGCTAAATCTGGATATGGACTAGATGATTTTGATACAGAAATAAAACAAATGGAAGTAGCAAAAAAGTTAGATAAGGATCATCCTGTAGATGTAGTATCTACATTTCTGGGTGCCCATGCTATACCGCTAAAATATAAGGACAATCCAAGGAAGTTTGTTGATATAATAGTTAATGAAATGATTCCAGAAGTAGCAAAAAGACATTTAGCTAAATTTTGTGATGTTTTCTGCGAAAAAGGTGTTTTTACAGTAGCAGAATCAAAAGAAATACTAAAGGCCGGACTAAATCATGGTTTATTGGCAAAAGTACATGCCGATGAAATAGAATCCTTAGGAGGAGCCGAATTAGCAGCAGAAGTAGGTTGTATTACGGCAGATCATTTGGTTTCAGCTAGTGATAAGGGAATAAAGCTGATGGCTGAAAAAGGTGTTATAGCAAACTTATTACCTGCTACATCCTTCAACTTACAAAGTGGCCAGTTT
Source organism: Firmicutes bacterium UBA4916 (assembly GCA_002398845.1). GTDB lineage: Bacteria > Bacillota > Clostridia > Tissierellales > Tepidimicrobiaceae > Mt11. Next base: position 658 of record DHBY01000088.1, read on the forward strand.
GCAAAAGCTAGGAAGATGATAGATGAAGGTGTGGCAGTAGCCCTATCAACAGATTATAACCCAGGCTCTTGTCCTACAGAAAATATGCAGTTGGTTATGAGTTTTGCCTCGATTATTATGAAACTAACTCCAGAAGAAGTTATAACTGCTGCAACCATTAATGGAGCATCTTCATTGAAATTAGAAGATGAAATAGGTAGTATAGAGGTAGGTAAAAAGGCAGATATAGTAATGTTTGATGTCCCAAATCTAGACTACATGATATATCATTTTGGAATTAATCACACAGGCAAGGTAGTAAAGAACGGGAAAATAGTATTTGAAAAACCTAAAAATATATACTAAGAGGGAGTAGCTACAGTATTAATTACTGCAAATAGCGTCAACATACTGGTAGAAATACCTGGCCTATTTACTCTTAACTTTAAGAGAAGCGAGACTTTTAGTTTAATAGATTTATCTATTAAACTAAAAGTCTTTTTAATATATTAAAAACAAAACAAAAAAGGAGAAAAATATGATAAATGAACTGATTAGAGCATTCTTTTTAATCTTTGCAGCTGAAATGGGAGATAAAACTCAGATAATAGCAATGACCTTTGCAACTCAATATAAAGTTAAAGAGGTATTGATGGGTGTATTCTTAGGGGTTTTTTTAAATCATGGATTAGCAATATTATTGGGGAGATATATATCTAAATTAATACCTATGAATTGGATCCAGTTAATAGCAGGATTTATGTTTGTGATCTTTGGGCTATTAGCATTGAGAGAAGAGGATGTAGAAGATACTAAAAATAAAAAATCATTTGGACCAATTTTTACGGTGGCATTAGCATTTTTTGTTGGTGAACTAGGCGATAAAACTCAACTTACTGCTATGACCTTATCAGCAGAAGGAAATTACCCATTTTTTATATTGATTGGGACCACATTGGGCATGATGGCAACTAGTGGATTAGGAATCTATGTTGGAAGTAAAATTGGGGAAAAAATATCAGATATTTTTATTAAGATAGTTTCCTCATTGGTATTTGTATTTTTTGGAACACTTAAATTATATAGTTGGTTACCCAAACAATTTTTAAATCCATTATATGAAATTGTTTATTTCGGAATTATAATCTCCATACAAATTATATTGATAAGAGGATTGATACTAAAGAGGGAACATACTAAGAGTTCATCTATGAAAGAAGTAGCAGCTACATTATATATACAAACAAACATTTTAAATAAAGCATTAGAGGAGATCTGTTTAGGAGAAGAGAAATGCGGAAATTGTTCTGGCATTAATTGTATCATAGGGTATACAAAAAAAATATTAAAAAATGCAAAGGATAATGAAGAATATTATATTAAAGAAAATATAGATTTTACCAAGCTAATAAAAAAGGATTTTGATAAGGACAAAGTTATAGAAGCTTTAAGCTTAATAATTGTTGACTATATAAAATATGGTACAGTGGAGGATGAAAAATTCATCATAAATCAGATTAAAGGGTCTTTAGAATCAATTTTATTTGGCAGAAGATTTAAGTTCGATGGCAATTTGCCTAAATATTTGAAACACATAATGGAAGCAGACAGACATTTAGGTGAAAATTTAGAGAATAGTATAAATATGAAGCTTAGCATAACCCACTAAAATAGTGTATAATTAAAGAAGGATAAATGGGATTTATGTAGAATAATATAAGTAATTGAGGGAAAAGGAGGAATTATATGGCTGAAAATCAATATGTAGTTTTTAAATTAGATAAGGAAGAGTTTGGGATTGACATAATGAATGTAAAAGAAATAATACCTTATCAGGAATCAGTGCATGTTCCCAATACTCCTAGCTTTATTGAAGGAATCATTAATTATAGAGGAAATGTTATTCCTATAATAAACTTAAAGAAAAGATTTAAAATAGGGGCAGGGGAAGTCACGAAGGATACAAGGATAATAGTTATAACCCTAGATGAAAAAGAAATAGGATTTATTGTTGATGAAGCTTCTCAAACATTAAGATTAGAAGAAAATCAGGTGGATCCTACACCAGATATAATATCAGGAATTGATAAACGGTATATTATTGGAGTAGGTAAAATTAATGAAGACAGATTACTAATACTTATAGACTTACAAAAAATACTAACCGATGAGGAAAAAGATGAAATCGAAATGTTAGATTTATAGAAATTTGGGGTGTATATCATGGGAGAATCTTGCACTAGCGTTGATAGAATAAATGAAATACTACAAGAGACCATCTATTCTATTGAAAATAGCAAAGAGGAAATTATTGAAATAGTAGAGCATACTAGAAGTGAATGTAAGAAAATTGAAGAAGAGTTAAATGAAATCAAAGAAAAAGTCGATAAGACCATAAAAGAGGTTGACTCATTAGAAATAGAAGAAAGAAAAAGTAGAAACTATTTGTCTGTTGTTAGTAAAAACTTTAGTATATATTCTGAAAAAGATATAAAAGAGGCCTATGATAAAGCTAATGAACTTAGAGTAAAACTGCTTCTTAAAAGGGAAGAAGAAAAAACTCTTATAGCGAGACGTGGGGATAAAGAGCTTAGATTAAAATCTGCTATGGAGGTATATAAAAAGGCTGAAAAAGTTGGTAAATCCGTAAGCTTTGCTACTGAATGTCTAAAGGGCAATTTAGATGAAATACTATTTACAGTAGATGACCTAAATAAGCGGCATTTTGTAGGAATAAAAATAATTGAGGCTCAGGAAGAGGAAAGACATAGATTAGCTAGGGATATGCATGATGGACCAGCCCAATCTATGGCTAATATACTAGTTAAAACGGAACTATGTGAAAGACTAATGGATATCGACCAAGAAAAGTCCAAAGAAGAATTGAGAAGCCTAAGGATTGTTGTAAAAGACACCTTAAAGGATATTAGAAAAACAATATACGATTTAAGGCCTATGTCTTTAGACGATTTAGGACTTATTCCTACTTTAGAAAGGTACATATGTAATTTCAAAAGAGATACAGGAATTGAAGTAGAACTCAATGTAATTGGAACTGTAAAAAAGTTGGAACCTGCAATTGAAATAGCTGTATTTAGAGTAGTTCAGGAATCCTTAAGCAATGTAAGTAAACATTCTCAAGGAACCTTTGTTAAAGTAATGGTTGAATATTCCGATACAAGGCTTAATTTGGCAATAACAGATAATGGGATAGGCTTTGACGTAGAAGAAGTTAGTAAGATTGGCAGGACTGCAACAGGAGGCTTTGGTTTAATGAATATTAGGGAAAGATTAGAATTGTTAGATGGTAAAATACAAATAAATTCATCTTTAGGTGCAGGAACAAGGTTAAATATATATATACCCTTAATTGAGGAGGAAAAATTGGATGTTTAATAATATTATTACTGTAATGATAGCTGATGATCATGTGCTGATGAGAGAAGGGCTTAAGCAGCTTTTACAATTAGAAGACGATATTGATGTAATAGCCCAAGCTGGAGATGGGGAAGAAACGATTAAGACAGCTTTGGAATATGAACCAGATGTAATATTATTGGATATAAATATGCCAAAGATGAATGGAATTGACGTTTTGAGGAGGCTTAAAGATTTAGGAAGCAAATCCAAGATAATAATGCTTACAATTCATGAAGACAAGGAGTACCTATTAGAAACCATGAAAATTGGTGCAAATGGTTATGTACTAAAAGACTCAGACGCTGATAGCTTAATAGGTGCTATTAGAGATGTAAATGGGGGTGGTACATATATACAACCAAGCATTGCTTCCTTACTGGTAGAAGGAATAAGTGGAAATGATAAAGAACTAAATAAGGATTTATTAAAGATTGAATCCTTAACCAAAAGGGAATATGAGGTATTAACATTAATTGCCGAAGGATTAAATAATAAGGATATAGCGGACAAGCTTTATATAAGTGAAAAAACTGTAAAAAATCATGTTTCTAGTATATTTAAAAAGATTGGAGTAAACGATAGGATACAAGCTGCAATATTTGCATTTAAAACTAATATAAAAAAAATATAAATGGAGGTTAGCATTATGACAATTAAAGATGAGTCAAAATTAAAGGAAAAGCTATTATTAGAGAAAAAGAATGTATGGGAAGTAATAGATGAAAAAGAAAGGCAGGATTTATTTAATTTAAACGAAGATTATAAGTGTTTTCTAGACAATGCTAAAACAGAGAGAAAGGCAAATGATGAGATCATTAAGAGAGCTAAAGAAAAAGGTTTTGTATCTTTAGAAGAATTACTAGCAAAGAAGGAAAGATTAGTACCTGGTAGTAAGGTATATGTAACCAATAAGGACAAAGGAGCAGCTTTATTTGTCATTGGAAAAGAAGATATATCTAAGGGTATGCATATAATAGGTTCTCATATAGATTCTCCAAGGCTTGATTTAAAACAATTGCCTTTATATGAAAATGAAAAAATGGCTTATTTCAAAACCCATTATTATGGAGGACTAAAAAAATACCAATGGGTTTCCATGCCTCTAGCATTACATGGAGTAGTATTTAAAGGAAACGGGGAAAAAGTTGAAATTGAAATAGGCGAGGATAGTAATGATCCAGTACTATATATAACCGATTTACTACCACATTTAGCAAAAGAACAAATGGAAAAGAAACTTAGTGAAGGGATAACTGGAGAAGGATTAAATGTAATAGTTGGGAGTATTCCTTATAAGAATAAGGATATTGATGATAGAATAAAATTCAATATATTAAATATCTTATATGAAAAGTATAATATTACAGAGGAAGACTTTACATCTGCAGAAATAGAAATAGTCCCTGCAGGGAAATCAAGGGATTTAGGAATCGATAGAAGTATGATTATGAGCTATGGCCATGATGATAGGGTATGTGCCTTTACTTCTTTAAGTGCAATACTTGATATAGATGAGACTGAAAAAACAGCAGTATCCCTATTTGTAGATAAAGAAGAAATTGGCAGTGTAGGAAACACTGGGATGACATCTGCTTTCTTTGAAAATGCAGTAATGGATATTGTCTACCTATTAGAAGGGGAGAGCAACTTAACTGTAGTTAAAAAAGCTTTAGCTAACTCAAAAGCTTTATCAGCGGATGTTGCAGCTGGATTTGATCCAAATTATCCAGATGTATATGAAAAAATGAACACCGCATGTATTGGTGAAGGTATAGCCATTGTAAAATATACTGGCTCAAGAGGAAAAGGCGGCTGTAATGATGCAAATCCCGAGTTTATTAACTATGTAAGAAACATATTTAATGATAATAATGTAGTATGGCAAACTGGTGAATTAGGTAAAGTAGATCAAGGTGGCGGAGGAACTATTGCATATATATTAGCTAGACACGGAATGGAAGTATTAGATTGTGGAGTAGCAATGCTTAGTATGCACGCTCCTTATGAAGTAGTAAGTAAAGCAGATGTATACATGACATATAAAGGCTATAAAGCATTTTATGAAGCCAATTAAAAACCAAAAAGGATAATCCTTTTTGGTTTTTAATTTAAGATATTTTAACGAAATCATATTTAATATATTTCATATAGAAGTTTTTGTAGAGAATTCATTTATATAGTCTAGAACAAAAGTTTTAAAAGTTTCATTTAAAGGTGAGAGCTGCCTTTTATTATGATAAACGAAATAGAATTTTCTACTTAAATCAACTTCATCCACATAATAGGCTTTATATTTACCTAAATTAATATCGTCCGCTATCGCCCTTTCTGATAGAAAACTTATGCCTACCCCTAAATGTACCAACTCTTTAATTGTTTCAGGGTCTTCAATAAAAGCTTTAATATTTAAATCGTCAATACTAATTTCTTTTTTTTTCAATACTTTTTCTAATAAACTTCTAGTACCAGAACCCTTTTCTCTTAAAAGAATTTTTTTATTTAAAATATCTTCTAATGGCAAATAAGAGTAATTAGGTTTAGAGTCATAATAATTTTTTGGGGCAATTACTAATAACCTATCTTCTATTAGCTTTATATAATTTAAGTTATTAGAAGGATACTTAGCCCCTACAATACCGAAATCTGTATCACCTCTAATAATGCTATTTATAACGCTTTTTGAATCGCTATCAGCTAAAGTAAAAGATACATCGGGATACTGTTGCAAAAAATTTTTTATAATATTAGGTAATATATATTTTCTTGGGACAGAACTGGAATAAACATATATATGACCTTGAATGCAACCTTTATATGATGCTAAATCAAATTTTGCTGCTTCACAAGAGTTCACAATATTAATAGCGTACTTATAAAGCAAACTGCCAGCATCCGTTAAGGATATGTTTTTCCCTGAACGATTAATTAAAATAGTTTCAAGCTCTTTTTCCAAGTTTTGAATATGATTTGTAACAGTTGGCTGTGTTATATAGAGTTTTTTCGCGGCACGGGAAAAACTTTTTAAATTAGCTACTTCAATAAATGTTTCAAGTTGTCTTAAATCCAAGTTATAATCACCACTTTCTTTTTACCATTGTAGTTCTATTTTATCAAATATATAGGCCAAATGAAAACAATAAATTAAATTTTAAAATAGCCATTGACAAATATAAAAAAAGTTGGTATATTTAAATAGCTGTTAGGGAATAGTAACAAATTAAACTAATAAAAAACAAAAAAGTTTACAAAGTTTCTTGACAACGAAATTAAAATGTGCTATAGTAAGAAAGTCGGTTGCGAA
>DHBY01000029.1 GCA_002398845.1 Firmicutes bacterium UBA4916
AGTAGGTTCTGGAGTTGTAACTAAAATTCTTGCATAATTAGGAAAGACTGGGTCTTTTGGGCCTAGTCTTTTTTAGGGTTTTAATAGGGATAATCTAATTATGGATTGGATAAAATTATAAAGACCTGTCAAAGATCCGGATTTTTTTATTGACATAATTTTTAATTTGTGATAGTTTATATTAAGTAATGTAGTTAATGGTGGGTTATTGTACCCGAGAACGACTGCAGTTAATATATATATTTTTTGATGTGGGAGGTGTAGCAAATGAGGGATAGAATTATCTTAGCTTGTACTGATTGTAAACAAAGAAATTACACATCAACTAAAAATAAAAAGAACAACACGGAAAGGATAGAACTTAAAAAGTACTGTAAGTTCTGTAAGACACATACTGTTCATAAAGAAACAAAGTAATAAGAATAACTAGGTAAGGATGTGAGTTAATGTCAGCTCAGACCGGTGCCCGAAAAGGTAAAATGAGGATATATTTTAAAGGTGTTAAGGCTGAAATGAAAAAGGTCATTTGGCCTACCAAAAAGGAACTAATAAATTATACAGGTGTAGTTATTTTGATTAGTGCAATTGTTGGTTTAGTAGTATGGGTTTTAGATCTAGGAATACATCGTGCATTATCATTAATTATAAAGTAACAAGAAGGAGGGAAGGACCGAATTCTGGGTCCCTAGACATATGACTGATAAGGGAGATAGTAGAGTAGATAGGGCCAAAGCAGCCAAGTGGTATGTGGTCCATACTTATTCAGGTCATGAAAATAAAGTAAAAGCCAATATTGAGAAAATGGTGGAAAATAGAGGCATGATTGACGATATATTTGAAGTGGTAGTACCCACAGAAGAATATATTGATACTAAAGGCGGGAAAAAGAAGCTTAAGGAAAGAAAACTTTTCCCTGGATACGTTCTTGTAAAAATGATAATAAATGATGTATCATGGTATCTAGTAAGAAATACAAGAGGTGTTACAGGATTCGTAGGGCCAGGCTCTAAGCCGGTTCCATTGACAGATGAAGAGGTTAAAGATTTAGGGGTACAAGATATAACATTACCATCCATAGACTTAAAATCAAAAGATGTTGTTAAGGTAATAACAGGACCTTTTGAGAATTTCATGGGAACTGTTGAAAGCATTAATCTGGAGAAAAAGAAAGTTAAAGTATTTGTATCTATGTTTGGAAGGGAAACTCTTGTCGAACTAGATTTTGATCAGATTGAAAAGTTGTAATGCTGCTTACAAAAGCTAATAAGCTTTTTAGATAGATTTATTAATAGTGGGAGGGTTTATCCCGCCAAACCACACAGGAATTGAGGAGGTAGAATTTTAATGGCGAAGAAAGTCATAGCTATAGTAAAATTACAAATACCAGCTGGTAAAGCTACGCCAGCACCACCTGTAGGAACTGCATTAGGGCCTCATGGAGTAAATATTATGCAATTTACTAAAGAGTTCAATGCAAGGACTGCAGATCAAGCTGGAATGATAATACCAGTTGTTCTTACAGTTTATCAGGATAGATCTTTTACTTTCATTACTAAAACACCACCTGCTTCAGTATTGATAAAGAAGGCTGTAGGATTAGAATCAGGTTCTGGAGAACCAAACAAAACAAAAGTTGCAAAGATATCTAAAGATAAAGTTAAAGAAATCGCAGAAATCAAAATGCCTGATTTAAATGCAAGTAGTATAGAAGCTGCTATGAGTATGGTAGCTGGAACAGCAAGGAGTATGGGAGTAGTTGTAGAAGAATAATATTTTAGTGGGAGGATATTCCGTTAATACCACAAGGAGGTAGAGATATGACAAAAAAAGGCAAGAAATATCAAGATAGCTCTAAGCTAATCGATAGAACACATTTATATGATGCAACAGAGGCTATAGAATTAGTTCAACAAACTGCAAAAGCAAATTTTGATGAGACTGTTGAACTTTCAGTAAGACTTGGAATAGATCCAAGACATGCAGACCAACAAGTGAGGGGAGCAGTTGTTTTACCTCATGGTACAGGGAAAACAAGAACAGTTTTAGTCTTTGCAAAAGGTGAAAAAATAAAAGAAGCTGAAGAAGCTGGGGCAGATTATGTTGGTGGCGAAGAACTTGTTAAAAAGATTCAAAGTGAAGGATGGTTTGATTTTGATGTAGTGGTTGCTACTCCTGATATGATGGGAGTTGTAGGAAAAATCGGTAGAATCCTTGGACCAAAGGGACTTATGCCAAATCCAAAATCAGGAACTGTTACTTTTGAAGTAGAAAAAGCTGTAAATGAAATTAAGGCTGGTAAAGTAGAATATAGAGTTGATAAAGCTAGCATAATCCACGTACCAATAGGAAAAGCTTCCTTTGGGACTGAAAAGTTAAAAGAAAACTTTGCCGTAATAATAGAAGCTATAATTAAAGCAAAGCCATCTGCAGCAAAAGGTAAATATTTAAGAAGCATTGTGCTATCAAGTACAATGGGGCCTGGAATAAAAGTAAATCCACAACAATTAGTTGATAAATTTGTTGCTAAAAAAGAATAGATTATTTTATTGACAGTTAAAAGTTTTATTGATATAATAATTCACGTAATTTGTGTATTAATTAAATAGGCTACCGTAGACAGTAGGAACCTAATAGGTTTAAAATAATCCTACCGAGGTGAGAATCGAAACTATTTGTTAAGTATAGATTAGGTCTCTCCGTGTGTCTGCGGAGAGACCTTTATTTGTAGCACCTATAGGAGGTGAAATGGTTGAAAGAAAAAGTCTTAGAGGAAAAGAAGCAAGTTGTTGAAGAAATCAAAGAAAAGGTTAATAAAGCTCAAGGTGTAGTGCTAGTAGATTATAGAGGATTAAATGTAGAAGAACTTACTGAATTAAGACGTAATTATAGAAAAGCTGGCGTTGACTATAAGGTATATAAAAACACTATGATGAGATTTGCTTTTAAGGATGCGGGTCTTGAAGAATTTAATCAGCATTTAACTGGTCCAAACGCAGTTGCTTTTGGATTTGAAGACCCAATCCAAGCAGCCAAGATAACAGAGGAGTTTGCAAAGAACCATGATAAACTTGAAATTAAAGCTGGTATAGTTGATGGCAAGATTATAGGTATAGAAGAAGTTAAAAACTTAGCAAGCCTACCATCAAAGGAAATTCTTATAGCACAAGCTCTTGGAGGATTAAATGCACCAATTACAGGATTTGCTAATGTTCTTCAAGGAACTATCAGAAAACTTGTATATGCATTAAATGCAGTGAAGGAAAAACAAGAAGCACAAGAAGCACAAGAAGCATAAGAATCGGAAAGATAAAATTTTGAAAATATTTGGAGGGATATAATAATGGCAAGTGAAAAAGTATTAAATTTAATTGAAGAAGTTAAGGGTTTAACTGTATTAGAATTATCAGAATTAGTAAAAGCATTAGAAGAAGAATTTGGAGTTAGTGCAGCAGCACCAGTAGCAGCAGTTGCAGCAGCACCAGCAGCAGGTGCTGCACCAGAAGCAGAAGAAAAAACAGAATTTGATGTTGTTTTAACAAGTATTGGGCAAGAAAAAATTAAGGTTATAAAGGCAGTTAGAGAAATAACTGGCTTAGGATTAAAAGAAGCTAAAGATTTAGTTGATAATGCACCAAAAGCTATAAAAGAAGGGGCTCCTAAAGAAGAAGCTGAAGAAATTAAAGCTAAATTAGAAGAAGTAGGGGCAGGCGTAGAATTAAAGTAAGAAACTAATGAGTATAAAAAGGCTTTCGTAAAAAGAGAGCCTTTTTTTGTTTATTTATGGAAATTCGTTTAATAATAAAAATGCTTGACATGTAAACTACACTGTGGTAGTATATGTAGATGCTATAATAAAGGAAAAATACTGCCTTTCTGTATAAAATATCACTAATATGTCAATATTATAATATATTTACTTTGGCAAGCTTTACCAAAGGTATCCATTTGCTTTTGGCTATTTTAGTTTAATAAGGGGTGAATTATGCATGGTACATCCTGTTACATACGGAAAACGAGTCAGGATGAGTTATTCACGTATCAAAGAAGTATTAGATCTACCAGATTTAATTGAAGTACAAAGAAGTTCTTATGAATGGTTTTTGGATGAGGGGCTAAAAGAAGTATTTGAAGACATTTCCCCCATACAAGACTATACTGGGAATTTGATACTTGAATTTGTGGATTACTATATCAATGAAGAACCGAAATATGATGAAGATGAAGCAAGAGAAAGAGACGCAAACTTCTCAGCACCACTTAAGGTAAAAGTACGGCTCATAAATAAGGAAACTGGAGAGGTAAAAGAGCAAGAGGTGTTTATGGGAGATTTCCCTCTAATGACGGAAAAAGGAACGTTTATAATCAATGGGGCAGAAAGAGTAGTAGTAAGCCAGTTAGTAAGATCCCCTGGAGTGTATTTTGCTCAAGAAATTGATAAAGTAGGAAAAAGACTTTACTCTTCAACGGTTATACCTAATAGGGGAGCATGGCTAGAATATGAATCAGATTCTAATGATATTGTTTATGTTAGAATCGATAGGACAAGAAAACTAACAATTACTACACTTTTAAGAGCACTGGGATTCAAATCTAATGTGGAAATAATAGATATCTTAGGAGAAACAGAACAAGTTTTGAGGACATTGGAAAAAGATAACACTAGTACAGAGGAAGATGCTCTAATTGAAATATATAAAAGGTTAAGACCAGGAGAACCTCCTACTGTAGATAATGCAAGGTCTTTACTAAACAACTTGTTTTTTGATCCTAAAAGGTATGACTTGGCAAAAGTCGGAAGATATAAATTCAATAAAAAGTTAGCATTATATAATAGGATAGTAGGAAAGAAAGCGGCAGAAGATATTCAAGATAAGGAGACCGGTGAGCTGTTCGTAGCAGCAGGTGAAAAAATCACAAGAGCAAAGGCTATAGAAATTGAAAATAGTGGCATAAATCGCGTTGATATTATGCTAGATAATGGCAGTATAGTTCGTGTAGTTGGCAACCGTTTTGTATCCGAAAAAGCTTTTAATCTACCATTTTCCCTTGAGGAACTAGGGCTAAAAGAAAAAATTTATTATCCTATTATGAAAGAGTTAATAGATAATTATGATGACCCTGAAGAGTTGAAAGAAGCAATTAAAGAGAGACATAGAGAATTGTCTCCAAAGCACATTATTCATGATGATATAATTGCAAGTATAAATTACGAATTCAATCTATTCAATGGAGTAGGTATGACAGATGATATAGATCATTTAGGAAATAGAAGACTGCGTTCTGTTGGAGAGCTTTTACAAAACCAATTTAGAATAGGCTTATCAAGAATGGAAAGAGTTGTCAGAGAGAGAATGACAATCCAAGATATTGATGTAGCAACTCCACAAGCCTTAATCAATATTAGGCCAGTAGTTGCATCAATAAAAGAATTTTTTGGCAGCAGTCAGTTATCTCAGTTTATGGATCAAACCAATCCTTTAGCAGAGCTAACCCATAAAAGAAGGATGTCAGCATTAGGACCTGGCGGATTGAGTAGAGATAGGGCAGGCTTTGAAGTAAGAGACGTGCATCACTCTCACTATGGGAGAATGTGCCCTATTGAAACACCAGAAGGGCCAAATATAGGGTTGATTACTTCTTTGACCACTTATGCAAGAATTAATGAATATGGGTTTATTGAAGCACCTTATAGAAAAGTGGATAAGGAAAGAGGAGTAGTATTAAATGAAGTTGAATATTTAACTGCTGATGTAGAAGATGAGTTTATTATTGCCCAGTCCAACGAAATGTTAGACGAGGAAGGCAGGTTTGTAAACAAAAGAGTAATTGCCCGAGGCAAAAATGGTGCAATAGATATTTTTCCTAGTAATGAAGTAGATTACATGGATGTTTCACCTAAACAAATTGTATCTGTAGGCACGGCTATGATTCCTTTCTTAGAAAATGATGATGCAAACAGAGCTTTAATGGGTGCAAATATGCAAAGGCAAGCTGTACCTTTACTAAAAACTGAGGCTCCTATAATTGGAACTGGAATAGAGTATAAGGCAGCAAAGGACTCGGGAGTTGTAATAATAGCTAAAAATTCAGGAATTGTAACCAAGGTAAGTTCCAGTCAAATACTAATAAGACGAGATGAAGATGGACAAATTGATAAATACAAATTATTAAAATTCAAACGTTCTAATCAAGGAACTACTATAAATCAGAGACCTATGGTTGAAAAAAATGAAAAGATAGAAAAAGGTCAGGTTATTGCAGATGGACCTAGTACAGAGTTAGGTGAAATTGCTTTAGGGAAAAATCTCTTAGTTGCCTTCATGACTTGGGAAGGATACAACTACGAAGATGCTGTACTCATAAGTGAAAAACTAGTCATTGAAGATACTTTAACCTCTATTCATATTGAAGAATATGAGTCAGAATCTAGAGACACAAAATTAGGTCCAGAAGAGATTACAAGAGATATTCCTAATGTTGGTGATGATATGCTTAAGGATTTAGATGAGCAAGGAATAATAAGAATTGGGGCCGAAGTAAAATCAGGAGATATATTAGTAGGGAAAGTGACACCAAAAGGTGAGACGGAGTTAACAGCAGAAGAAAGGCTTTTAAGGGCTATATTTGGCGAAAAAGCAAGAGAAGTTAGAGATACTTCCTTAAGAGTTCCTCATGGTGAAGCTGGTATAATTGTAGATGTAAAAATATTTTCGAGAGAAAATGGAGATGAACTGCCACCAGGAGTAAACCAGATGGTAAGGGCATATGTGGCTACTAAGAGAAAGATTAATGTAGGAGATAAAATGTGCGGTCGTCACGGAAATAAAGGTGTAGTATCTCGAATATTACCAGAGGAGGATATGCCATATTTACCAGATGGAACTCCAGTGGAAATAGTCCTTAACCCTTTAGGTGTACCTTCGCGTATGAATTTAGGTCAAGTTTTAGAAGTGCATTTAGGTTTAGCAGCCAAAAAATTAGGGTGGTATGTGGCTACACCAGTATTTGATGGAGCTAGTGACCAGGATATAATAGATGCTCTTGTAAAAGCAGGATATCCTAGTAGTGGTAAGATACAATTAAGAGATGGAAGGACTGGAGAAATTTTCAATAATCCTGTAACCGTAGGATACATGTATATGTTAAAATTACATCATTTAGTGGATGATAAAATTCATGCTAGATCTACTGGACCGTATTCTCTTGTTACTCAGCAACCCCTTGGAGGAAAGGCTCAGTTTGGAGGACAAAGATTTGGAGAAATGGAAGTTTGGGCATTGGAAGCTTATGGAGCTGCTCATACCTTGCAGGAAATATTGACTGTAAAATCCGATGATGTAGTGGGTAGGGTAAAAACTTATGAAGCCATCGTAAAGGGGGAAAATATTCCAGAACCAGGGGTGCCAGAGTCTTTCAAGGTTTTAATAAAAGAACTGCAGAGTTTAGCTTTAGATGTAAAAGTGTTATCTGAGGAAGATGACGAAATTGAAATTAAAGAATCTGTTGATGATGATGATGTAGAGGATTTAGAATTAATGGGTGATGAATTAGTTGAAGATAAGTTATCAGATGACGGTGATGAAGATGGTGATGAATTAAATAGTAGATTTATTATTGATGATGAAGAAAATTTAGATGAAGACGATGATGATGACGATGATGAGTTTTAATTAGTTTTTTCAGAACTTTATTATAGAAAGGAGAGAAAGCTCCTTGTTTGAATTAAAAACATTTGATTCAATGAAAATTGGTCTTGCATCTCCAGAAAAGATAAGACAATGGTCAAAAGGAGAAGTAAAGAAACCAGAAACCATAAATTATAGAACTTTAAAACCAGAAAAAGAGGGGCTCTTTTGTGAAAAAATATTTGGCCCTACAAAGGACTGGGAATGTCATTGTGGGAAATACAAAAGGGTAAGGTACAAAGGCGTTGTTTGCGATAGGTGCGGAGTTGAAGTAACTAAATCTAAAGTTAGAAGGGAAAGAATGGGGCATATAGAATTGGCAGCCCCTGTATCCCATATTTGGTATTTTAAGGGTATTCCAAGTAGAATGGGGCTTATTTTAGATATGTCCCCTAGATCATTAGAGAAGGTACTTTATTTTGCTTCCTATATTGTAATAGATGGTGGAGATACTCCCTTGTATGAAAAACAATTATTATCTGAGCCAGAATTTAGGGAAGCCCAAGAAAAATATGGGAACAAGTTTAAAGCATTAATGGGAGCAGAAGCCATAAAGGAACTTCTTGTCAAAATAGACTTGGATAAAGAATCAAAAGACTTGAGATTACAGCTTAAAGATGCTACCGGACAAAAAAGGATAAGGATCATAAGGCGACTTGAGGTTGTAGAAGCCTTTAGACAATCTGGCAATAGGCCAGAATGGATGATACTTGACGTTATACCGGTTATACCTCCAGATTTAAGACCTATGGTCCAACTTGATGGAGGTAGGTTTGCCACCTCAGATTTAAATGATCTTTATAGAAGGGTTATCAATAGAAATAATAGGCTGAAAAGACTTTTGGATTTAGGTGCACCAGATATCATAGTGAGAAATGAAAAAAGAATGCTGCAAGAAGCAGTAGATGCACTTATAGACAATGGACGTAGAGGAAGGCCAGTTACAGGTCCAGGCAATAGACCACTTAAATCATTATCAGATATGTTAAAAGGTAAACAAGGTAGGTTTAGACAAAATCTACTTGGAAAACGTGTAGATTATTCAGGCCGTTCTGTAATAGTAGTTGGACCAGAATTAAAATTTTATCAATGTGGGCTGCCAAAGAAAATGGCATTAGAGCTATTTAAACCTTTTGTCATGAAAAAGCTAGTTCAGGAAGGATATGCTCATAATATAAAATCTGCTAAGCGTATGGTCGAAAGGATGAAACCAGCAGTATGGGATGTACTAGATGAGGTAATAAAAGATCATCCTGTATTACTTAATAGGGCTCCTACCCTTCATAGATTAGGGATCCAAGCTTTTGAGCCTGTATTAGTAGAAGGAAAGGCTATTAAACTTCATCCTCTAGCTTGTACAGCTTATAATGCAGATTTTGATGGAGACCAGATGGCTGTCCATGTACCATTATCTACAGAAGCACAAGCAGAAGCAAGACTACTTATGTTATCGGTAAACAATATTCTTGCACCAAAGGATGGTAAACCAATTACCACTCCAACCCAGGATATGGTTTTAGGTAGTTACTACTTAACCGTTGAAAATCCAGGGGAAAAAGGTGATGGCAAAATATTTACCGATTATGATGAAATGCTTCATGCATATTACAATGGTGATGTAGGCATTCATGCAAATGTGAAAGTAAGAAAGAAATTAGATGAAGAGGACAGAGGTCATCTTGTGGAAAGTACTGTAGGAAGATTTATATTTAATGAAAACATACCGCAAGATTTAGGCTTTGTAGACAGGGAAATAGATAAATATTCCTTGGAAATAGATAGATTAGTAGATAAAAAAGTTTTAGGAGTAATAGTTGAAAAATGCTATAGAAGACATGGGAACACAGTAACTGCTGCAGTTCTTGACTATATTAAGGCAATGGGATTCCATTATTCTACTATAGGGGCTATAACTATTAGCATGGGGGACATCATTGTACCTAAACAAAAGGAAGAGCTATTAGCAAAGGCAGAAGAAGAAGTAGATAAATTTGAGAAATCCTATAGAAGAGGATTGATTTCTGATGAAGAAAGATATGAAAAAGTAATTGAAATATGGAATAGAACAACAGAGGATGTTACGGATACATTGATGGATAATTTAGACCCTATGAACAACCTATATATAATGGCTCACTCTGGTGCTAGAGGTAGTAAAAATCAAATTAGACAATTGGCAGGTATGAGAGGATTAATGGCTAGTGCCTCTGGAAAGACTATAGAAATTCCTATAAAGTCTAATTTTAGGGAAGGACTAGATGTATTAGAATTCTTTATATCTACCCACGGTTCTAGAAAAGGATTGGCAGATACAGCACTAAGGACTGCTGACTCTGGTTATTTAACTAGAAGGCTAGTAGATGTCAGCCAGGACGTTATTGTAAGGGAAGAAGACTGCGGAACTGAGCAGTATTTAACAGCAAGGGCATTTAAAGATGGTAAAGAAATAATAGAAGAATTAAAGGATAGAATAATTGGTAGATATTCTGTTGAAGATATAATAGACCCTAAAACTAATAAGGTAATTGTAGAAAAGGATCAAATGATTACAGAAGATATAGCTGAAAGAATTGAAAAAGTAGGAATAGAAGAAGTCAAAGTTAGATCCGTATTAGGATGTAAGACTCGTCATGGGGTATGTGCTAAATGCTATGGAAGGAATCTAGCTACAGGAAATCCAGTTAATGTAGGAGAAGCAGTAGGAACTATTGCAGCTCAATCTATTGGAGAGCCTGGTACCCAGCTTACAATGCGTACATTCCATACAGGTGGAGTTGCAGGAGCTGATATTACACAAGGTTTGCCAAGGGTTGAGGAATTATTTGAAGCTAGGAAACCTAAAGGGCTTGCTATTATCTCTGAAATATCAGGAGAAGTAAGCATAAATGAAACCAAGAAGAAAAAGGAAGTTGTTATTACATCTAAAGATGGGGAAAGCAAGGCATATAGCATAACCTATGGATCTAGATTAAAAGTAAGATCAGGAGATTTTGTAGAAGTAGGAGATGAGCTTACGGAGGGTTCTGTAAATCCTCATGATATATTGAAGATCAAAGGAGTCCATGGAGTCCAATCCTATCTTGTTAAGGAAGTTCAAAGGGTTTATAGACTTCAAGGTGTAGATATTGATGATAAACATATAGAAGTAATTGTAAGACAGATGTTAAGCAAAGTTAAGGTAGAAGATTCAGGAGATACAGACTTGTTGCCAGGAAGTCTAGTAAATCTTAATGATTTTGAAGATATAAATAAAGAAATTATAGAAGCTAATGAAAAACCTGCAGTAGGTAGAAGAGCGCTTCTTGGAATAACAAAGGCTTCATTAGCAACTGAATCTTTCCTTTCAGCAGCTTCTTTCCAGGAAACTACTAGGGTATTGACAGAAGCAGCTATAAAAGGTAAAGTGGATAATCTTATAGGATTAAAGGAAAATGTAATTATTGGTAAACTCATTCCTGCTGGGACAGGTATGAAGAGGTACAAGAATATAGATATAGTATATGAAGATGGAGATACAGATGCAGATGCAGAAAAAGTAGAGACTATAGATGAAAATAATGTTGACAGTGAAAATAACTGATGATAAAATGTATAAGTGTGTAAATTAGAAGTGGACTCTTGATGACAATAAAGATTATGCGGGCTAAAAAGTCCACATAATCTTTAAAATGCTCAAAAGGAGGAGGAAACTTATATGTTATCTAGATTAAACACAGGCAACAAGGTGGTTGGAACTAAACAGGTAAAAAGAGCATTAGCTAATGGAAAAGTGGAAATAGTATATATTGCAAGGGATGCAGAAAAAAAAGTAGTGAATGAAATAGTTACAGCATGTAATGAAAAAGAAATACAAATAATATATATTGAATCTATGAAGAAATTAGGCGAAGCTTGTAACATCGATGTTAGTGCAGCTAGCGCTGCATTATTAAAATAATACTTTATAATAGAAGGAGGTGCAATTATGCCAACAATTAACCAATTAATTAGAAAAGGTAGAAAAGACGTTGTATATAAATCCAAATCTCCAGCACTAGGTATGAACTATAACTCATTAAAAAAGGATGTAACTACTGTTAATTCACCACAAAAAAGAGGTGTTTGTACAGCTGTTAGAACTGTTACACCTAAAAAACCTAACTCAGCTTTAAGAAAAGTAGCAAAGGTTAGACTTACAAATGGAGCAGAAGTTTCTGCATATATACCTGGTATAGGACACAACTTACAAGAACATAGTGTTGTTCTAATAAGAGGTGGAAGAGTTAAGGACCTTCCAGGTGTTAGATACCATATTGTAAGAGGTACCTTAGATGCTGCTGGGGTAGAAGGAAGAATGCAATCCAGATCTAAATATGGGGCTAAAAGGCCTAAGAAAAAATAATTGTGCTATAATGCAATGGAATTATTCCAATTAATATATAAATGCATTTATGTGCACAGCGGCAGAATAAAACTGTCGAGTACCAATGAATTTACTTTTTATAGTTAAGGAGGGAAGCAAAGTGCCAAGAAAAGGATATGTAGCTAAAAGAGAAGTAATACCAGATCCTATATACAATGATATGATTGTAACAAAACTTATTAACAATATTATGCTTGATGGTAAAAGAGGAATTGCACAAGGCATTGTATATGGAGCATTTGATTATATAGAAGAAAAAACTGGTGAAGAACCATTAGAAGTATTCTACAAAGCTATGAACAATATAATGCCAGTATTAGAAGTTAAGGCAAGACGTATTGGTGGAGCAACATACCAAGTTCCAATAGAAGTTAGACCAGAAAGAAGAGAAACCTTAGGTCTTCGTTGGCTTGTTCGTTATTCAAGAGCTAGAGGCGAAAATACAATGACTGAAAGATTAGCTAAAGAAATAATGGATGCAGCTAACAATACTGGTGCAAGTGTTAAGAAAAGAGAAGAAACACATAAGATGGCAGAGGCAAATAAGGCATTCGCACATTACAGATGGTAGTCTGTTAATAGTAGAAGGCGTAAAAGGGGACGTAGAACCAGGAAGGAGGAAATATTGTGCCCAGAGAATTTCCATTAGAAAAAATACGAAATATAGGAATAATGGCTCATATAGATGCAGGAAAAACAACTACCACAGAGAGGATATTGTTTTACACTGGGAAAATTCATAAAATAGGGGAAACCCATGAGGGCGCTGCACAGATGGATTGGATGGAACAAGAGCAGGAAAGAGGAATAACAATAACATCCGCTGCTACTACATGTCACTGGAAGGGATATAGAATTAATATTATAGACACACCAGGGCACGTGGATTTTACTGTAGAGGTTGAAAGGTCCTTACGAGTTCTTGATGGAGCAGTGTCAGTATTTTGTGCTAAAGGAGGAGTAGAACCACAATCAGAGACAGTTTGGAGGCAGGCTGACAAATATAATGTTCCTCGAATGGCTTTCGTCAATAAGATGGATATCGTTGGAGCAGATTTCTTTAATGTAATAGATATGATTAAAGATAGACTTAAAGCAAACCCAGTCCCCATACAAATACCAATTGGAAAAGAAGACAACTTTAAAGGTGTTGTAGACTTAGTAAATATGAATGCTGAAGTTTATCATGATGATCTTGGCGAAGAAATAGAAATAACAGATATTCCTGAAGACTTAAAGGAATTAGCTAATGAATATAGAGAGCATTTATTAGAAAATATTGCAGAACATGATGAAGAGGTAATGGTCAAATATCTTGAAGGTGAAGAAATCACTACTGAAGAGATAAAAAGAGTTATAAGAATTGCTACAAACAAGGGAGAATTGGTCCCAGTTTTATGTGGATCATCCTATAAAAATAAAGGGGTTCAACCTTTGTTAGATGCAATAGTGGACTACTTACCTTCACCACTTGATATACCTCCTGTAAAAGGAGTAGCAGTTGATTCGGATGAAGAAGAAGAAAGATTTTCTTCTGATGATGAACCATTCTCTGCATTAGCTTTTAAAATAGTAACTGATCCTTATGTTGGGAAACTTGCATATTTTAGAGTGTATTCAGGCACACTTAAAGCAGGATCTTATGTATATAACCCTATAAAAGATAAAAGAGAAAGAATAGGCAGAATCCTATTAATGCATGCTAATAAAAGGCAAGAAGTTGATGAAGCCTATGCAGGAGACATAGCAGCAGCAGTAGGACTTAAAGATACTTCAACAGGGGATACTCTATGTGATATAGACAATCCAATAGTATTAGAAACTATGGAGTTTCCAGATCCTGTTATTGAAGTAGCTATTGAACCTAAAACAAAGGCAAGTCAAGAAAAGATGGGTATTGCTTTAGCAAAGCTTGCTGAGGAAGATCCAACATTTAAAACTTATACTAACGAGGAAACTGGACAAATTATTATAGCTGGTATGGGAGAACTTCATCTAGAAATAATTGTAGACAGACTCCTTAGAGAATTTAAAGTAGAAGCTAATGTAGGTAGTCCTCAGGTAGCATATAAAGAATCCATTTCAATTCCTGCTGAAGCAGATACAAAATATGTAAGACAATCTGGTGGGCGTGGCCAATATGGTCATGTTAAGATAAAAATTGAACCATATAAGGAAGGCTATGAATTTGTTAACTCTATAGTAGGAGGAGCTATTCCAAGAGAGTATATACCTGCTATAGATGGAGGAATCCAAGAAGCTATGCATGCAGGTATTATTGGCGGATATCCAGTTCTAGATGTAAAGGTAACTCTTTACGATGGATCATTCCATGAAGTAGACTCTTCGGAAATGGCATTTAAGATTGCTGGTTCTATGGCTTTCAAAGAAGCTATGGCGAAAGCAAAACCAGTATTATTAGAGCCTATTATGAAGGTAGAAGTTATTATGCCAGAAGAATATATGGGTGATGTTATAGGCGATATAAACTCAAGACGAGGTAAAATAGAAGGCATGGAACCAAGAAATGGTGTCCAAGTAGTTAATAGCTTTGTACCACTAGCAGAAATGTTTGGATATGCTACGGACCTTCGTTCAAATACTCAGGGTAGAGCAACTTATTCAATGCAATTTGATCACTACGAATCAGTACCAAATAGCATTGCGGAAAAAGTTTTAGGACATAAATAATCATTTTATATTATTAAGGAGGAATTAAAAAAATGGGTAAAGCACATTTTGA
>DHBY01000041.1 GCA_002398845.1 Firmicutes bacterium UBA4916
ATCTAAATACAGCTTTTTTAAAATTTATATATAAATATTTTGTTTTTAGCATTACTATAATTTTTAATGGCACAATAAGTTAATATCAATATAGGATATATAATAAGTACATTGGGTCTTTTAGGTAGCCTTTTTGAATATTTATGATATAATTTGCAGTAGAAAATTTAATCATAGGAGGTGCTAAAATATTGAAAAATAAATCTCTAAAAAAAATATTTAAAAATATAGGCTGTGTGCTCTTTGGAGCTATTGGAGGGCTTGGAATTATAATATTCATAGATAATATATCACAAGATATGAATGTATCTATATTCCCTATGTTAGTAATAATGATACTAACTTTTTATATTTCCATTACACTACATGAACTAGGACATTTTTTTGCTTTCATTTTAAATGGAATACAGATTAGAATGCTTAGCATTTCTATATTTTCTTTTATATTTGATGGAGAAAAATGGAGGTTAAGACTAAATCGTAATAATGTTGGAGTTGGTGGCATAGCGGTTCCAAATCTAACTATTATTCACAATGAAGGAGAATTTAAAAAAACACAAAAAAGCTATGCAAATGCCATAATTACTGCTCCAATGGTTACCCTTACACTTGCAATAATAGGGGCTCTATTACTTTTAATTGGTTTTTCAAAACGCGGAATAATCAATCCATATTTATTAATATTTGCCGGAACTTTGTTATTATTTAATATATTTTTATTTTTTACTTGTTTTGTAAAGTCTGAAGTCGCATATGGAGATTTTAGTGCATATTCTTTATATAAAAATGATGATTTTTTTGCTGCGTTGATGATGTATCAATACGCTATATTTTCAATAGACTTTGAAAACACACGTTTAAACAATAGGTATTTAAAAGAAATTCTATTAAAAGGTTTTGAAAAAAGGGAAAAAGATAAAAAAACAGACTTATTTACAGTTTCATGTGCAACCACATTTATTGATGAATATCTCATTGGAATGATAGATGAATTGCCAAAATCAATAATAGATTATATAAATTATTATTATGAAAATAAAGATCATATTATAAAGAAACAAAAAACAGAGCAACATAGATTATTATTATTGCATATAGCATATTATTTTGAAAAAGAAGGAGAACATGAAAAAGCAGTGGATATATATGATAATTTCATTAAAACACTATCCCAATCTCCCGTATTTGATTATTGGAAAATTCAAGGGGGACAAATTATCTTTAAAAAAGATAATTCTAAGTTTTTACTTGATAAAAATAATATCAAACCAAATTCAATATATAGTGTGTTTAAAAAACTTGATAGCCTTTATTATGATGAATTGATATTGAATCAAATCCCTTAAGTTGCCTTTACATTGAGCCCTTAGACCCTTCCAACTTCTATAATTTGGATTATCATAGTATTAATTTTAAAGGAGATATATATTTACTTATAGATAAATACGTATTTTCATCTGCAGAAAAGTTTGCTTCATTTTGCAAGGATACTGGTTTTGCTACTTTAATTGGTGAACCTACTGGTGGAGATAGAGTATTCGAAACCATACCTGCAATGGTATTACCAAATAGCGGAATGGCAGTAAGGTTTAGCTATGAAATGGGAATAAATCAGAATGGCACTATAAATATGGAAACAAAAACAATTCCAGATATTGTAGTAGATCCTACTCCTCATAAAAATTTTAGAAAAGACAAATGTATAAAAGCTGCTATTAAAGATAAAAGACACTAAGGAAAATATTAGTAAATTTTATCTTTAATAATTATTACTTCTAATTTACCTTGGCTTAGAAATGTAGAATTATAAATTTTTATATAAATATTTGTCATAACCTAATATATATTATCTGAAAAATTTAGAAGGATTTGTTAATTATATGCAGAAGTAATATATTATGAGTAATAAAAAAATAGGGAGAAGGTGAAAAAAGTGAAGATACTTGTAAAACCTGTTATTCAACCTACTGTTATTTCTAATGAGGGAGATTATGTTACTCCTGATGCTGACCGTTGTATTAGTGCTGGAGTTGGTTGCCCTAGAAAAGGTAGTGGTGGAGTCCCTAGTGATCCTATAGCTACTTAAATTTATGTATTCATATAATAGTAGTTGCCACTATTAAACAAACCAGTATTAATTAAAGATATGGGCTATGTAGCTCATATCTTTAATTATAAGTGCTTTACAAGGAGGTGCCTAAAAAGATGAATAAAAAGGGAATCTTTAAAACTAATTTATATATCTTAATAATAGCATTAATATTAATCCCATTATCAGGATGTTCACCAAAATCGGAAACTTCAACTACAGAAAAGGAAGAAGTAAAAGATGCATCTTATTATGGAATTATAGAAACCTATTTGACTACGGAAGAAAAGTTAGGGGATTTTCAATATATGTATACTATTTTAGAAGAAAACTATCCATTTTTTGAGGTAAATAAAAGACTTAATGGAGTTGATTGGCTTGGAAATAAGGAAGAATATGAAAGAAGGATTATAGATACTAAAAATGATGTAGAGTTTTTTGAAGTGTTAAAGGATATACTGCGTGATTTAAATAATTGGCATACTAATTTATTTTATGGTAATGATTATGAAGAATATTATAAGAATTATAGCGATTATTATAGTGTGCTTTCAAATAAAAGGGCTATTAAAAGGTATAATCTAAAAGAAAGTTATAATGTTTCTAAAGATTTAAAGGCTAATGATTCTTCTAAAGAGTCAGCAGTTGAAACGGATATTCTAATTGAAGATAAAGTCGCGTACATAAAGCTAAAGTCTATGTCAATAGATAAATCATTTCATGATAGACTTAAAATGTTAGATTTTTTGCCAGAGATAAATAACTATGAAAAACTTATCATTGATATAAGAGGAAATACTGGAGGCTTTGATGATTTTTGGATGACTCTTGTTAGTGGATTAACTGATAAGCCCCTAGTGTCAAATTATTTGTCTTTTTATAGAGGGGAATACAGAGACTTATTTTCAGGATATAAAGTAGATGGTTCAAAAAGAATAGAGGAATTAGATGAAAAAATCCTTGAAAAACTTCCCCCAGAGATAAAAACAAATTTTGATTATTATAATACACATAAAATTTCCATTGAGCCTTTAGATCCTTCAAATTTTTATTATTTAGATTATCATAGTATTAATTTTAAAGGAGATATATACTTGCTTGTAGATAAATCCGTGTTTTCATCTGCAGAAGTTTTTGCCTCATTTTGTAAAGATGCTGGTTTTGCTACTTTAATTGGTGAACCTACTGGTGGAGATAGAGTATTTGAAATCATACCATTAATAGCCTTACCAAATAGCGGATTAGTAGTAAGATTCAGTTGTGAAATGGGGATAAATCAGGACGGTACTATAAATATGGAAACAAAAACAGTTCCAGATATTGTAGTCGATCCTACTCCTCATAAAAATTTTAGAAAAGACAAATGTATAAAAGCTGCTATTAAAGATAAAAGACACTAAGGAAAATATTAGACGTATTAACAAGTTTAAAAAGAATAAACTTATTTAAGATTTTGTAAATAAGCATGGCTGCCAGAAGGCGGGATTTTTGTGCCTACTGTATATACCTTTAGAAAAAGCATATAAATATAACTTTAGATGCGAAATCCCTGATATAAAACCCACTAATATATATTAGTGGGTTTTGTAAATTTAATCCTTAGGTTTATTTTTTATCATTTTAC